>JBAXOZ010000157.1:0-5652 GCA_037132975.1 Comamonadaceae bacterium | reverse complement strand
TGCAGCGCGCAGGAGTTCGCCAGGATTCAGGAACTCAACGCCGCCTACAAGGCCAGGTTCGATTTCCCCTTCATTCTGGCGGTGCGCGGTCCGCGTGGCAGCGGCCTGACCCGGCAGGAAATCATCAACACGTTCGAGCGCCGATTGCACGGACCGCGCAGCTTCGAAATCCTGGAGTGTCTGCGCAACATTCACCGCATCGCGGAACTGCGCCTGAATGACAAGTTTGGCGTACAGCCCGTGCTGGGCAACCAGGTCTGGGACTGGGCCGAGGCACTGGCAGAGTACAGCGACCCCGGTTACGCCGGGAACGGACAACTCACGGTCACCTATCTGACGGAGGCTCACCGCGCCTGCGCCGCGCACCTCAAGACGCTGATGCTGGAATGCGGCTTCGATGAGGTCGGCGTCGATGCCGTTGGCAATGTCGTCGGGCGTTATCTGTCGGACCAGCCGCTGGCTAAAACCCTGCTCACAGGTTCGCACTTTGATACCGTGCGCAACGCCGGCAAATACGACGGCCGGCTCGGCATTCTGGTGCCCATGGCCTGCGTGCGTAGCCTGGCAGCGCAGGGCCGGCGCCTGCCCTTTCACATCGAAGTGGTGGCTTTTGCAGAGGAAGAAGGGCAGCGCTTTGAAACCAGCTTCCTCGGCTCCAGCGCACTGACAGGGCAGTTCAAGGCAGAGTGGCTGGAGCTGATCGATGCCGATGGCATCACCTTGCGCTCGGCCATGCTGCATGCAGGTTTGAAGCCGGTGGATATTGCCGCACTGCGCCGCGATCCAGGTGACTACCTGGGCTTTGTCGAGGTTCACATCGAACAGGGGCCGGTGCTCAACGAGCTGAATCTGCCCTTGGCGGTGGTGACTTCCATCAACGGCAGCGTGCGCTGTACCGGCGAAGTCATGGGCACTGCCTGCCACGCCGGAACCACACCGATGACTCGGCGCCAGGACGCCGCGGTGGCCGTGGCCGAGTTGATCCTCGCCGTGGAAAAGCGTGCCGCACAGGACGCCGATTCGGTCGCCACGGTGGGCCAGTTGCTGGTGCCCAATGGGTCCACCAACGTGGTGCCCGGACGCTGCCAGTTCACGCTCGACATGCGCGCGCCCAGCGACGCCCAGCGCGATGCTCTGGTGAAAGACATTCTGGCCCGTCTGGCTGAAATTTGTGAGCGCTGCCAGCTGCGCTACACACTGACTGAAACCATGCGCGTGGCGGCAGCGCCAAGTGATCCCGCCTGGCAACAACGCTGGGAAAAGTCCCTGACCACATTGGCGGTGCCTGTGCACCGCATGCCCAGCGGCGCCGGTCACGACGCCATGATGCTGCACAGAATCATGCCGCAAGCCATGCTGTTCGTGCGCGGCCAGAACGCCGGCATCAGCCACAACCCGCTGGAGTCCAGCACCAGCGACGATATGCAGCTGGCCGTGGATGCTTTCGCACAAATGCTGGAATTGACCGGTTCGTCATTGTGAGTCGCCTCACGTCACTGCGAAAGATGCCAAGCCGCTTTCGTCACTGCGAGCGAAGCGTGGCAGTCCATGCAGTCCAAAGACATGGATCGCCGCGCTGCGCTCGCGATGACAAAAGGATGGCTCGCGATGACGGGGAATTGCGCTCGCGATGACAATTTCTATTTCTTACAGACCTCCACTATGTCCACCTACGAACAACTTGACGCCTGGATCGATGCCCACTTTGACGAGCAGGTGCGGTTTCTGCAGGAACTGATCCGCGTCCCAACCGACACGCCACCGGGCAACAACGCGCCGCACGCTGAGCGCGCCGCCGAGCTGCTGCAAATCTTTGGCATGGAGGCGCAGAAGTTTCCGGTGCCCGAGGCCGAGGTGCGCGCTGCCGGCTTGCAGAGCATCACCAATCTGCTGGTACGGCGCGACTACGGTCCGGGCCGCACGATTCTGCTCAACGCCCACGGCGACGTGGTGCCGCCGGGCGACGGCTGGAGCAGGAACCCGTATGGTGGCGATGTTGAAGACGGCCGCATCTATGGCCGCGCCAGCGCCGTCAGCAAGTGCGACTTTTCGACTTATGCGTTTGCCGTTCGCGCGCTCGAAGCCATCGCCCGTCCGCACAGTGGCAGCGTCGAACTGCTGTTCACCTACGACGAAGAATTTGGTGGCGAAGTCGGCCCTGGCTGGATGCTCGCGCACGGACTGGTCAAACCCGACCTGATGATCGCCGCCGGCTTCAGCTACCAGGTCATCACTGCGCACAACGGCTGCCTGCAGATGGAGGTGACGGTGCACGGCCAGATGGCGCACGCCGCGATACCCGAGTCCGGCGTTGACGCGCTGCAGGCGGCGGTCAGGATTCTCAATGCGCTGTACGCCCAGAACCTGCTCTACAAGCAGGTCTGCTCGGCCGTCGAAGGCATCACGCACCCCTACCTGAACGTTGGTGTGATTGAAGGCGGCACCAACACCAACGTCATTCCGGGGCGGGTCAGCTTCAAGCTCGACCGGCGCATGATCCCGGAAGAAGATCCGGCGCAGGTCGAAGCGAACCTGCGCGGCCTCATCGCCGAGGCCGCAGCACAGAGTGCAGGCGTAACGGTGGATGTGCGACGCATTTTGCTGGCCAAGGCCTTGCAGCCGCTGCCCGGCAACCAGCCCCTGGTGGATGCGATTCAGCGCCATGGCAAGGCGGTTTTTGGTGAGGACATTCCGGCACTGGGGACACCCCTGTACACCGATGTGCGCCTGTTCTGCGAAGCAGGTATTCCGGGGGTGATTTACGGCGCCGGACCGCGTACCGTGCTCGAATCCAACGCCAAACGCGCCGATGAGCGCTTGGTGCTGGAGGACCTGCGCCGGGCCACCAAAGTCATTGCGCGCAGCCTGCATGACCTGTTTCAGCCAGCCTAGCACAGCCCGATTCGCCATTTCTTGAGCTATCGCATAGGTGACAATGGCGGGCGGTTGCAAAATCCGCGGGCCTGCAAGGTTTTAGCCAATAACTATGGAGAAATCAATGAGTAATGAACTGTCCCCTGCCGAACACGCACTGCGCGAGGCAGCACGCGACTACCACCGCAACCCCACTCGCGGCAAGATTTCAGTCACGCCAACCAAACCACTCTCCAATCAGCGCGACCTCTCGCTGGCATACTCGCCCGGCGTGGCCTACCCCTGCCTGGACATTGAGGCCAACCCGGAACTCGTCAACGAATACACCTCACGCGGCAATCTGGTGGGCGTCATCACCAACGGCACCGCCGTGCTGGGCCTGGGCGACATCGGTCCGCTGGCCTCCAAACCGGTGATGGAAGGCAAAGGCTGCCTGTTCAAGAAATTTGCCGGCATCGACGTCTTCGACATCGAACTGGCCGAACGCGACCCCGACAAGCTGATCGAAATCATCGCTGCGCTGGAGCCGACGCTGGGCGGCATCAACCTGGAAGACATCAAGGCACCGGAATGCTTCTACATCGAGAAGAAGCTGCGCGAGCGCATGAACATTCCGCTCTTTCATGACGACCAGCACGGCACCGCCATCATCTCGAGCGCAGCCCTGCTCAACGGCCTGGAACTGGTGGGCAAACCGATCGACAAGGTCAAGGTCGCCGTCTCGGGCGCAGGCGCTGCGGCGATTGCCTGTCTGGACGTCATGGTGGGCCTGGGTGTGTCCCGCGAAAACGTTTTTGTCTGCGACTCCAAGGGTCTGGTCTACGAAGGTCGCCCCGGCGGCTACGACGAATCCAAGGCACGTTACGCACAGAAGACCACGCTGCGCACGCTGGCCGACGTGATCAGCGGCGCCGATGTCTTCCTGGGCTGCTCCACTGCTGGCGTGCTGACGCAGGACATGGTCAAGACCATGGCCGACAAGCCCATCATCCTGGCACTGGCCAACCCCGAGCCCGAAATTCGTCCCGAACTGGCCAAGGCCGTACGGCCCGACTGCATCATCGCGACCGGCCGTTCCGACTACCCGAATCAGGTCAACAACGTCCTTTGCTTCCCCTACATCTTCCGCGGCGCACTCGATTGCGGCGCGACCAAGATCACCGAAGCCATGAAGCTGGCCTGCGTGCGCCAGATCGCTGACCTGGCCAAGGCCGACATCAGCGAAGAAGTGGCCACCGCCTACGCCGGCAAGGAACTGGTGTTTGGCTCGGAGTATCTGATTCCGACACCGTTTGACTCCCGCCTGATCCTGCGCATCGCGCCGGCCGTGGCCAAGGCTGCCGAAGAGTCTGGCGTGGCTAAACGCCCGATCAAGGACATGGACGCCTACCGCGAACAACTGTCGCGTTTTGTTTACCAGACCGGCATGTTCATGCGCCCGGTCTTCACTGCTGCCAAGGCCGTCCCGGATGAGCGCAAGCGGGTTGCCTTTGCTGAAGGCGAAGACGAGCGTGTTCTGCGCGCCGTTCAACTCGCGGTGGACGAAGGACTGGCGCGCCCGATCCTGATCGGACGTCCGGCGGTGATTGAAGCCCGGCTGCTCAAAGCCGGTCTGCGCATTCGTCTGGGCAAAGACGTGTCCTGCGTCAACCCCGAAGACGACCCGCGCTTCCGCCAGTACTGGGAAACCTACCACCGCCTGACCGGCCGACGCGGCGTATCGATTGAAGCGGCCAAGGCCGCGGTACGGCGCTCCACCACCACCATCGGCTCGCTGATGGTCAAGCTCGGTGATGCGGACGCCATGCTGTGCGGTCTGCATGGCCGCTTTGACGTCCATCTGGATCATGTGCGCGACGTCATCGGCACCAAGAAAGGTGCGTCCGGCTTCGCCACACTGAACGCGCTGATGATGGAAAAGCGCACGCTCTTCATCGCCGACACCTTCGTCAACGACGACCCGGACGCCCAGCAACTGGCCAGCATCGCCCTGATGGCCGCCGACGAGGTGAAGCGTTTTGGCTTGCCGCCGAAAGTCGCTTTTCTGTCGCACTCCATGTACGGTTCATCCAGCCGCAAATCGGCCGTCAAGATGCGCCAGGCCTACGAGCTGTTTTGCCAGATGGCACCTGATGTGGAATGCGATGGAGAAATGCACGGCGATGCTGCACTGTCCGAAGACATGCGCCACGCGACCCTGATGGACAGCAAGCTCAAGGGTGAAGCCAATATTCTGATCTGCCCGAACCTGGACGCCGCCAACATCCTGTTCAATGTGCTCAAGATGACCGGTGGTCACGGCGTCACGGTGGGTCCGATCCTGCTCGGCGCCGCGGCCTCGGTCCATGTGCTGACGCCATCGGCCACGGTGCGGCGTGTTGTCAACATGACGGCGCTGGCCGTCGCCAACGCGGCCAAGCACCACGCCGGCTAGGACGAAGCGCGGCGCATTTCACGCCACATGAAAAGGTAGAGACCCTCTACCTTTTCGCGTGCCCAGGGTGTCTTGCGCAGGAACTTGAGGCTGGAGGCGACGCTCGGGTCGTGCGTGAAGCAGCGCACGGGTATGCGCTCGCCCAGTTCAGCCCAGCCGTAATGTGCCGCCAGCGCCGTGACGATGGCCTCCAGCGTCAGACCGTGCAAAGGATTGCGTGGCTGGGCGGGAACGGTGGAATCTGACATGCCAGCATTTTGTCATGCGGCACCCGTCAGAGCGCCAGACGGCTAGAATACGCCCCTCGGAAGCGTGGCAGAGTGGTCGATTGCACCGGTCTTGAA
>JBAXOZ010000156.1:0-5664 GCA_037132975.1 Comamonadaceae bacterium | reverse complement strand
CAGCCGGCCGCTGCCCATCGAGGACTTCGAAACGTTTGCGCGAGCAGCTACACTGCCACCCTGACAGTGTTTCATTTCCACCCTGAATCGACCCCAAACAATGACCGCTCAGACCGTCAGCTCACCCCTGCAGCAAATCGGGCAAACCAGCGCAAGGCTCGGCGCCCGACTGAACCAGCTCGTGGAGTGGCTGTGTGCCCTGATCCTGGGTATTCTGGTGCTTGACGTCGGCCTGGGTGTGTTCGGTCGCTACGTGATTGAACTGCCAGTCACCTGGACCGAGGAGTTGGCGCGCTACCTCATGATCTGGGCCGCCCTGCTGGCGGTGTCCAGCGGTGTTGCCCGGCGCGAACACGTGGCGGTCACAGCGCTGTTGGACCGCTTGGCGCCGCAGACGCGGCGTCAGGTGTGCCTGGCCATCGACGCACTGGCCTTCGCCTTCTTTGCCTTTCTGTGTTACTTCGGCATCGGCATGACGCGGCAGGGTGCCGATCAGTACGCCACCATCTTCGACATGACGATGTGGATTCCGTTTGCGGCGGTGCCAGTATCTTCGGCACTGGTGTGTGTCCAGCTGCTGCTGTCCGGTCTGCGCGATTTCAGCCTCGGCTCAGCGAGCGCAACCCTGGTCGGAGAAGCATCATGATGTGGGTTCTGGTGCTGTTCTTTGTGCTGCTGGCGGTCGGCGTGCCGATCGGCTTTGTACTCGGTATTGCCGGGGTGCTGGGCATCATGCAGGTTGGCGGCGCCGAGATGCTGGCGATGGCGCCGCAGCGCTATTTCGCGGGTCTGGATCTGTTCACTTTTCTGGCGATGCCACTGTTCATCTTTGCCGGCGAGATCATGAACCGGGCCGGCATCACAGAGCGGCTGGCCGCCTTTGCCGACGCGCTGGTGGGCCATCTGCGCGGTGGCATGGCGCAGTCCTGCATGGTGTCCTCGGTATTGTTTGCCGGCATCACCGGTGCGGCGGTTGCCGAAGCGGCGGCCTTTGGCAGCACCATGGTGCCGGCCATGACCAAGAATGGCTACAAGCGGCCCTTTGCCTGCGCTGTGGTGGTAGCAGGCTCGATCATCGGCCCGACGATTCCGCCGTCCAACCTGATGGTGATCTACGGCTCCATGATGGGCGTATCGATTGCCGGCCTGTTTGCGGCCGGCATCCTGCCGGGCCTGGTGATGGGCCTGTTCTGCATGTGTGTCATCGCTGGTCTGGGTCGGCGCCTGAACCTGCCCAAAGGCGCTGAGCGTCCCAGCCTGCGCCGCGTGCTCTACGCTTTTCGGCACAGCCTGAGCGCACTGGTGATGCCGGTGCTGATCCTGGGTGGCATTCTCAGCGGCGTCGTCACGCCAACCGAAGCCGCCGCCATTGCCGTCTTTTACGCGCTGGGCCTGGGCATGTTCGTGTACCGACTGGTCAAGCTGGTCGATCTGGTGGACATGCTGGTGCGCACCGCACGCGTCACTGGCGTTGTCTTCCTGATCATTGCCGCGGCCTCCATCCTGAGCTGGTGGATGACCTATATGCAGTTGCCGCAGATGATCACGCAGCTGTTTCTGGGCCTGTCCTCCAACCCCTCGACCATCATCCTGATGATCCTGCTGCTGCTGCTGGTACTGGGCATGTTCATGGACATCAACGCCATTCTGATCGTGCTGGGTCCGATTCTTGGCGCGCTGGCCACCTCGATCGGCATGAATCCGGTACAGGCCGGTCTGATGATTGTGCTGGCCCTGAACATTGGACTCATGACACCACCGGTGGGTGCGAGCCTGTTCGTCCTCAGTTCCATCACCGGCGAGCGCATCGAGGCCATCACCGCGGCCATGTGGCCGTTCGTGATTGCCGAGGTGGCGGTGCTGTTCCTGGTCGCCTACTGGCCCAGCCTGACCCTCACGATGCCGAGACTGCTGGGCCTCTGAGCCCTCTGTGCCAACCACTTTTTTATCTCAACCCCAATGGAGTTCCTCACCATGCGTTTCTTCAAATCCATCGCGCTGGCGGCCGTGCTCGGCCTTACCGTGGGCATGTTGCCGGTCACGGCTCAGGCACAGAAGGTCATCAAGCTGGCCCACCTGAACAAGAACGATCCGTTTGACAATGGCACTGGTGCCATGGCGACCGTGTTCAAGTCGCTGGTGGAATCCGGCACCAACGGCTCGGTCACAGTTCAGGTATTCCCGGACGGCCAGTTGGGCAAGGACAACGAAGTGATCCAGCAGGTCAAGTCGGGTGTGGTGCAGTCCTCCATTTCCAGTGTCGGCGGCATTGCTTCCATCTACCCGATGATCGGCGTGCTCGACATACCCTTTGCCTACCCCAACATTGGCGTCACCTACGAGGTGTTCGACGGCCCGTTCGGCAAGCACCTGGCCAGCGACATCAGCAAGAAGACCGGTCTCGACGTGCTCGGCTTTGGTGATTCGGGCGGATTTTTTGCGTTCAGCAACTCCAAGCGCGCCATCAAATCACCCGACGACATGAAGGGCCTGAAAATCCGCACCATGGGGCTGGACTCACACAAGACCGTGGTCAGCAGCATGGGCGGTCAACCCGTGGCCATCAACTGGGCCGAGGTCTACACCTCGCTGCAGACAGGCGTTGCCGACGGTCAGATGAATCCGATCCCGATCATCAAGTTCGCCAAGTTTGACGAAGTGCAGAAGTACCTGACGCTCACCAACCATCTGTTCACGCCCTATGTCTGGATTCTCAACAAGCAGTTCATGGACGGGCTGTCGGCACACGAGAAGGAAGTTGTGAGAGCAGCTGCGCGCTCGGCCATCGTCGCCTGCCGTGGCATCAATCGCATCATCGAAGCCTCTGATCGCGGCCTGCCGGCACTGGCGCAGAAGATGCAGATCTACTCGCCCACCACCGCCGAAATCGCCAAGTTCCGTGCCCTGGCACAACCTGCTGTCAAGGCCCAGATCAGCAAGAGCTACGGCAAAGAGGGTGACGCCCTGCTGGCGGAATTTGAAGCCGCCATCGAGAAAGCTTCCAAGAACTAAGGCACTGAGGCGAGTGTCCATGCCAGTGATCCGCGATGACAAGCCATAGCAAATTGCGCATTGACGCCGCTCGCTTGGGCCTTCGTCTGGACCAGTTGGGTCAGGTTGGCGCCATTGCTGACGGCGGCGTCTGCCGCCTGGCATTGAGCACCGAGGACGGTGCCGGGCGTGATCTGGTGGTGCGCTGGATGCGCGAGCTCGGCCTGTCGGTCAGCATCGACGGCATTGGCAATGTGGTGGGCGTGCGCGCCGGCCTGGAGGCCGGGCCGCCGGTGATGACAGGCTCGCACATTGACACGGTTCGCACTGGTGGCCGCTTTGATGGCAATCTGGGTGTGCTGGCCGGCCTGGAAGTAATACAGACGCTCAATGACGCCAGCATCCAGACGCGCCGGCCACTGGCAGTGGCCTTCTTCACCAACGAGGAAGGCGCGCGCTTCAACCCGGACATGATGGGCAGCTTGGTCTACGTCGGTGGCTTGCCGCTGGACACGGCCCTGGCAACCGTCGGAATTGATGGCGCCAGCGTCGGCGACTGCCTGCGAAGCATAGGCTATGCGGGAACGGCGCCCTGCGGCAAGCCCCAGGTGCAGGCCTATGTCGAGCTGCATGTGGAACAGGGCCCGGTGCTGGAAGCCGAGGGCGTGACCATTGGCGCAGTCGAAGGTGTGCAGGGCATATCGTGGACCGAGTTCACGGTGTTAGGTGTCTCCAACCATGCCGGCACGACCCCGATGCGACTACGCCACGACGCCGGCTATGTGGCCTGCGCCGTCGCCAACCAGGCGCGGGAGATTGCGCGTGACATGGGTGGCAACCAGGTCGCCACCGTGGGTGCCATCAAGCTGTCGCCCAATCTGGTCAACGTGATTGCCTACAAGGCGGTCTTCACGGTGGACTTGCGCAACACCGATGAGGCAGCCCTGCAGGAGGCCGAACGGCGGCTGCACAGCTTCGCTGCGGAAGTGGCCGCTGCGGAAGGCGTGACGCTGACAAGCCGTCCGCTGGCACGCTTCGAGCCGGTGGACTTTGACCCGGCCAGCATCTCGCTGGTCGAAGCAACAGCGCAAGCACTCGGGCTGAGCGTCAAGCGCATGCCCAGCGGTGCCGGGCACGACGCCCAGATGCTGGCCCGCGTCTGCCCAACGGCGATGATTTTTGTTCCCAGTGCGGGTGGCATCAGCCACAACGTGAAGGAATTTACCGCCCCGGCGGACCTGCAAGCCGGCGCCAACGTATTGCTGCACACGCTGCTCAAGCTGGCTTCGTGATGAGGAGAGATTTGACATGACGAGAATAGTGAAGATCGGCGCGGCGCAGCTCGGACCGATTCAGCGTGCAGACAGTCGCGCCAGCGTGGTCAAGCGGCTGCTCGAACTCATGCGCGAGGCCCATGCCATGGCCTGCGATGTGGTGGTGTTTCCGGAACTGGCGCTGACCACTTTTTTCCCTCGCTGGTTTATGGCCGATCAGGCCGAGGTTGACAGTTTTTTCGAATCGCAGATGCCAGGGCCCGAGACCCGTGTCCTGTTTGACGAGGCCAAGCGTCTGGGCATCGGCTTCTACCTGGGCTATGCCGAGCTGACTCAGGAAGAAGGGCGGCCGCGCCACTTCAATACCTCGATCCTGGTCGACAAGACCGGGGTCATCGTCGCCAAGTACCGCAAGATTCACCTGCCTGGGCACGCCGAGCATGAGCCCTGGCGAGAGTTCCAGCACCTGGAAAAGCGTTATTTCGAAACCGGCAACCTGGGCTTTGGTGTGAAGCGCGCTTTCGGCGGCATTTTCGGCATGTGCATCTGCAATGACCGACGCTGGCCCGAGACCTACCGCGTCATGGGCTTGCAGGGCGTGGAGATGATTCTGCTGGGCTACAACACACCGGTGCACAACCCGCCCGCGCCCGAACACGACAACCTCTCGCATTTCCACAACCAGCTCGTCATGCAGTCCGGCGCCTACCAGAACGGTACCTGGGTCGTCGGCGTGGCCAAGGCCGGGCGCGAAGAAGGCTGCGACCTGATCGGCAACAGCATCATCGTTGCGCCCTCGGGTGAGACGGTGGGCGCCTGCACCACCACCGGTGACGAGTTGGCTGTAGCGCGTTGCGATCTGGACCTTTGCAACTCCTTCAAGAACACGACTTTTAATTTCGCAAGGCACCGCGAACCGGAACACTACCGGATGATCGTCGAGCGCAAGGGTGCCATCCTGCCGCCTGAGTGAGCAGCGGACGGAACTGAACATGAAGTGGTTTTGCCGTTGTTACCGCTGTGGCGCAAGCTACGACCTGGTGCCGGGGCGCTATCTGTGCGATGTCTGCTCACAACAGCAACAAGTGGACCGGCCGCTCGAAGGCGTGCTGGAGCTGGCCTGGGACGGCGCGGTGGATCCCAAGAGCATTCCCTTGCCAGTCGAGTCCGAGTGGTTTGCACCGATCCCGGTCGGCAAGACACCACTGTGGGCACCGCAACGGCTGCGCGATGAATTTGATGCCCCGAATCTGTGGCTGAAGGACGATACCTGCAACCCTTCCGGCTCCTTCAAGGACCGTGCTTCCTGGTTGGTGGCGGCCTTCGCCAAAAAGCATGGCGTCCAGGAAATCGTGCTGGCTTCCACCGGCAACGCCGCCTCCAGCATGGCCGCCGTGGG
>JBAXOZ010000155.1:0-5841 GCA_037132975.1 Comamonadaceae bacterium | reverse complement strand
GCAATCTGGACGTGGCCCTGAACGCCATGCTGTCGGCAGCGCAACCGCATGCCTTTCTGGGTATCAACGGCGACGGCCAGGTCGCGGTGACGCAGACCCGCGGCAACGCCTTCGGTCACTTGATTCTGCGCGGCGGCAGCGTGCCGAACTACGACTCGGTCGCCGTGTCCGAGGCCGAGAGCGCCTTGCAAACGTCCAAACTGCCTGTCAACATCGTGGTCGATTGCAGCCACGCCAACTCGCGCAAGAACCACGCGCTGCAGACCCTGGTGCTGAAGGATGTGGTGCACCAGATCGTTGACGGCAACAGTTCCATCAAGGGGGTGATGCTGGAATCGAACCTGTTTGAAGGCAATCAGAAACTGGGCAACGCAAAAGACCTGCGCTACGGCGTCTCCATCACCGACGCTTGCCTGGGCTGGGACACCACCGCAGCCTGCCTGCGCGAAGCCGCGACGCGGCTGCGTGGGCGAGCCTGACAGCGACTCGCGTCCTTTTCAGAACCAACTACGCCGCCAGCGCCGCCTCAATGTCTTGAGACAGGCTGGCCGGGGTATCGGTGGGCGCGTAGCGTTTGAGTACGCTGCCGTCCTTGCCAACCAGAAACTTGGTGAAGTTCCACTTGATTGACTTGCTGCCCAACACCCCCGGCGCCTCGGCGGCGAGCCACTGGTACAGAGGATGCGCCTTGGCGCCGTTGACATCGATCTTGGCCATCATGGGAAAACTCACGCCGTAGTTCAGTTGGCAGAACTCGGCGATTTCACCATTGCTGCCAGCATCCTGCGCACCGAACTGGTTGCAGGGGAAGCCCAGTACCACCAGACCTTTCTTGCCATAAGTTTTGTGCAGCTCTTCCAGACCGGCAAACTGCGGCGTGAAGCCGCAGGCGCTGGCGGTGTTGACGATCAACATCGCCTTGCCCTTGAACTGGCTCAGGGCAACGGATTTGCCATTGATCTGCAGGGCGTCAAAATCGTAAACAGTGCTCATGGGTCATGGTCCTCAGCGTTTGCCGAACGATAGCACCGACAGCAATGACGCAAGAACAATAAGGACTCCGCCCAGCAGCGTGCGCATTGACAACTCGCCACTGCCCAGCAGCACCGAAGAGACACTGGCAAACACCACTTCGGACAGCATGATGATGGACGTGGTACTGGCATTCAGATGTGCGGCCCCGTATTGCAGTGCCAGATTGGCCACCAGCATCGCCAGGCCGGTGAACAGTGCCAGCGCCGACCAACTCCAGTCAGGCGTTGGCAGCGCCGTCACCACGCCCCAACTCAGGCCCAGCAAGGCAGCGCCGGTGGCCATGAGGGTACCGCCAGCAAACATGGCGAGCATGCGCCCATCACCCGGCGTCTGGTTCAGTTTGCGCAACAGGATGTTGGTCAGCGCAAAACACAAGCCTCCCGCCAATGCCAGCCAGTCGGCCAGACTCTGCGGCAGCGGCCAGGACGAAGCCGATGTCTTGAGAATGATCACAACACCGGCGAGCGCCAGTGCCAGACGCAGCATCGAACCGCGGCTGGGTTTTTCACCCAGCAAGGGCCAGGCCAGCAAGACCACCCAGGCCGGCATCAGATAGAACAGCAGGACGACGCGCACCACATCGCCTATCGTTATCGCCCAGTTGAAACAGACGTTGGTCAAGCCCGATGCCAGCAGCAAACCCCAGAGTTGGGGGTGGCTGATCAAGCCGCGCCAGGCTTGGGGCCGCAACAGCAACAAACAGACCAGCGCCATGCCCAGCGTCATGCTGGTAGCCCACAGCGGATGTAGGCCCTGGCTTTGCAACGAGCGAAACGGCCACCAGGACAGCCCAAAGACAAAGGCGTTAAGAAGCAGCGCCGCCGCAGCCAGGACGCGACTTGACATCAGCCTTCAAGCTTGTCGTTGCGGGCAATGTCCAGCAGGTGTTCAACCTCGGTGCGATACAGAGTGCAGTTGCGGCGATGCCAGCGCCGGATGAACCACATGAAGCCCGCAATCACCAGACCAAAGGCGGTGATCGCCGCGAAGGTCGGCAGACCCAGACCAGTTGACAGGCTGTACGCCGCGCCGAGCGCCAGGATGCAGGCCTGTTCGTTGAAATTCTGCACCGCAATCGAGCGCCCGGCGCCCATCAGATTGTGACCCCGGTGCTGCAGCAAGGCGTTCATCGGCACCACCAGAAAGCCGCCCAGTGCGCCAAGCAGAATCAGGAACGGCGCAGCAACCCAGACATTGGTGATGAAAATAAGCATGATGATCAGCAGCCCCATGCCAATGCCCAGCGTGATCACGCGCGGTCCGTCTTCAAGCCGCATGCGCAGCGAAGCCACCACGGCGCCCACCGCCATACCAATCGCTACCACCCCCTGCAGAGCCGAAGCCTGTGTCACTGAATAACCTAGCGCGGCGGCGGCCCAGGCCAGCACGATGAAACGCAAATTACCGGCCACGCCCCAGATCAGCGTCGTGGCAGCCAATGAAATCTGACCCAGCTTGTCGCGCCACAGACGAACGTTGCAGGTCCAGAAGTCGGGCAGCAAAGACGTGATGCGCCGCGGCATGGGGCGCATTTCGACACCGGTCAGCGGAATATGGGTGTTGAACCAGGCGGCCAGCAGGTAAACAAAGATCAGCACGCTGATGGCGGCTTCGGGCGGCGTATCGACACTGGTGGTACAGAACGGAAAATCAAATGACAAGAGCATGGGCGAGAGCATCGGCCCGACCAACTGGCCGCCGAGCAATACGCCGAGAATGATGGAAGCAATCGTCAGACCCTCGATCCAGCCATTGGCCTTGACCAGTTGCGAGGCCGGCAAGAGCTCGGTCAGGATGCCGTATTTGGCGGGGGAATAGGCGGCCGCACCCAGACCCACAATCGCATACGCCATCAGGGGGTGTGTACCAAACAGCATCATCAGGCAGCCCACCACTTTGATGAAGTTGCTGATCAGCATCACCTTTCCCTTGGGCATGGAGTCGGCAAAGGCACCAACAAAGGGTGCGAGGATCACGTAGAACAGCGCAAACATGGGCACCAAAGCGGCTTGCTGCCACTCGTGTGCGTCGCTGGTTCGCAGCAGCTGAACCGCCGCAACAAACAATGCGTTGTCTGCCAGCGAGCTGAAAAACTGCGCCGACATGATGATAAAAAAACCGCGTTTCATTGTCTGCACAGGCGTGTCAGCGTGGCTGACACGATGGAGGGGTTATTTGTTTGTTGATAGGGTTTGCAACGATGCCGGGTTATAGCACGTCTGTAGGTGTCAAAATCGGGACTACCGTACCTTGAGTTCCATAGCACCATGCCGCGCCCGATCCTTGCCACGATTCATACCGCCGCCCTGCGTCACAATCTGGCGCGCTGTCGCGCCCAGACGGCGGACGCCAGGCTCTGGGCCGTCGTCAAAGCCAATGCCTATGGGCACGGTATCGAACGCGCCTTTGAGGGCTTGCGTGCGGCCGACGGCTTTGCGCTGCTGGATCTGGACGAAGCGCAGCGTGTGCGCACCCTGGGCTGGCGCGGCCCGGTGCTGCTGCTTGAAGGTGTTTTTGAGTTGCGCGATCTTGAACTGTGCTCGCGTCTCGACCTCTGGCACACGGTGCATTGCAATGAGCAGATCGACATGCTGGCCAGCCACAAGACCAATGTGCCGCACCGCGTTTTTCTGAAAATGAACTCCGGCATGAACCGGCTTGGCTTCACACCCGAGCGCTACCGCAGCGCCTGGACGCGCCTGAACGCCCTGCCGCAAGTCGATGAGATTTCGCTGATCACGCATTTCAGCGACGCTGACGGTGAGCGCGGCGTGTCTGAGCAGATGGCTGTCTTTTCCTCCGTCACCAGGGATCTACCGGGTGAGCGCTCGGTCTGCAACAGTGCGGCCACCTTGCGTCACGGCGAGTGGGCATCGGACTGGGTGCGCCCGGGCATCGCCATTTACGGCAGTTCGCCGGACTTTCCCCAGCACAGCGCCGCAGAATGGGACTTGCAGCCTGCCATGACGCTGGCGGCAAAAATCATCGCCACGCAGGATCTGGTGCCGGGCGACAGCGTTGGCTACGGCTCCACCTTTGTCGCCAGCCAGGCCATGCGCATCGGCATCGTTGCCTGCGGTTACGCTGACGGTTACCCCAGGGTCTGCCCCAGCGGCACGCCGGTGCTTATCGATGGCATGCGCGGCTGCACCGTCGGGCGCGTCAGCATGGACATGCTGGTGGTCGACCTGACGCAGATGCCGCAAGCCGGTTTTGGCAGCGAGGTAACGCTGTGGGGCCGCGCTGGCAACGGCGCGGTACTCAGCATCGATGAGGTGGCGCACAGCGCCGGCACGGTGGGCTACGAGTTGATGTGCGCGCTGGCGCAGCGGGTGCAGGTGCAAGCCTGAGCCTGGACTGCGGCTCTCAGGGCAGGCTACTCAAGTGCGCTTGCGCTGCAGTAGCCAGTTTCTCGTCAAAGGTGGCCAGCGGACATTTCAGCTCGGCGGCGAGCCAGAGGTAGGACGCGTCGTAGGCACTTAGCTGGTAGCGGATGGCCAGAGCGCAAACGGCTTGCTGGTCAATGTCGTGGAAATCGATATTCATGTCCTGGGCCTGCGCCAAGCCATCGGCCGCGTGGGCCTCACCACGACGCAGTTTTTTGACCGTCACACTGGTGATTTCGACCTGCAACAGGCTCGGCGCATGGAGTGAGTGGCCGGCAATGCGCTGCAGGGCCTCCTCTTTCCAGGACTCCTGAAACACAATGCCCGCCAGCGCGCTGCAATCCACCACCATGGGTGGCCGCTGCAGGTACTGCGCGGATGGCTCAGCCACATACAGGGTGGGAGCGACGGCGCTCACCGACTGTCCCTGTCTTCACGGATCATGTCGATGCTCGAACCCTGCCCGGGCGCGGGACCGTTTGGGTACAAAGCCCGCAACTCGGCAGCCACTTGCTGGACGGTCTTCCAGCCCTTGCGAACAATGGGATAACCCCCTGCCCCGTAGCCCACCACGACATTCTGTGAGCCTGGCGTTGGTGCGCCGCCCGTGGCGACGGTGCTGACAAGCGCCGCCTCAATGATGGCCATCAGTTCGCCTTGCAGCGATCGGTGGTTGCGTGCAGCGCGCTGGCGCAGGGCGTCGGCCCAGGCCTCGGGCACGTCTTTGATTGAAATATTTGACATATTGGATCCGTAATGGATGTTTTATCTATTTTGGAGCCATTTCGATTTTCTGTCAAGAAACCAGTGGCACTACCCTGTTTGAAAGGTGCCGGGCCAGTTTGATGGCCTCAAACCAGAGCACGCTGAGTAGCCCAAGGCCAAGCGCAGCCAACAGATCAGGGCCTGACAGCGGCGCAAAAAAGAACAGCTTGGTCAACCACGGCAGGTAAAGCGTCAAGCCCAGCAGGCCCAGGGTGATTCCGATGACAGTCCAAAGCGTTCGGTTCGGCACGCGCAGCGAAGCCCAGAGCGTGGCGCTACCCGTGCGATTGGACAGAATCAGCGCCACATCCCCCGCAACCAGCGTGCTGAAGGCAAAGGCGCGCGCCGCCGGCTCGGCAAGCCAGGTCGTACTCCAGGCGTAGGCGCCGAGCACGACTGCCAGCACACCCAGCCCCTGCAGCAGGGCCAGTGCCAGGGTCATCCCGGCAAACAGCGGCGCCTGCGCATCGCGCGGCGGACGCTGCATCACGTCCGACTCGGAAGGTTCGTTCTCAAACACCATGGAGCATGCCGGGTCAATCACGAGTTCGAGAAAGGCGATGTGCAAGGGGAACAGCACCGTCGGCCAACCCAGCAGCACCGGTAGCAAGGCCATGCCGGCAATCGGCACATGCACCGCCAGGATGTAGGACAT
>JBAXOZ010000154.1:0-6018 GCA_037132975.1 Comamonadaceae bacterium | reverse complement strand
GATGACGGCCAACAGCCCGCTGACGATAGGCACCGATGGCGTCACAGCGACCGGCGATATCACTTTGGTGGCTACCAACCTGACCAGTGCCGGCAACCTGACCCTCAATGGTGATCTGACCTCCAGCGCCGGCGCTGTGGCGCTGAGCGCGGCCAACAATCTTGCGCAAAACAGCAAGGTGTCAGCGGCGCGGGGAATTTCAGTCAGCGCCGGCGGGACACTGACGCTCGGACCCAACGCGACCAGCTTTGGAAATCCCATGAGCTACACCAGCCAGGGAGCGCCAGTTGCTGCACCGCCAGGTTCCCAGACATTAAGCGGCAGCGCGCCGTCCGACTTTGTTGCGGCTTTTCTGACCCAATTTGAAAGTGCCGTCGTTTCCCAGGAAACGGTCATTGTTGAGTTGCCTGGGGTGAGCGACAAGGACAAGAAGACGACCACTGCCGAGGGTGAAATATGCTTGCGCTGATCGGCTTGAAGACGGCGCAGTGTTGGCGCAGACTGGTTCTGGGCAGCCTGTTTCTGACGGTGTGTCTGGGGGCACTGGCGCAACCCGCTGGCCAGGTGGAATTTGCCCGAGGCGTTGGTTTTGCCCAGACCCAGGGGCAGTTGCCGCGCATTCTGGGCAAGGGTTTGCCACTCATGGAGGGCGACCGTCTGACGATAGCGGATGACTCCGCAGCGATCATCAAGCTGCAGGACGGCACTCGAATGACGCTGCGGCCGAATTCAGAAATGATCGTGCAGCAGTATCAGTTCAAAGAGGGATCTGAAGGCAACAGCATGGTATTGCAACTGTTGCGCGGCGGCTTTCGGGCTGTGACGGGTTCGATTTCAAAGGATGCACCGGACGCTGCCAGGATCCAGACTGCCAACGCCACTATCGGTATCCACGGTACCGATTTTGATGCCCGTTTATGCGGTCAGGACTGCAGGGCAGAATCCTCCAAAGTGACCGAGAAGGCACGCCCGAACACAGTAGCGGCGAGTGCCAAGCTGATCTCGGCGCAAGGCGACATTAGTGCCACCGACAGCAACGGGACCAAGCGCAAACTGGTGGAGGGTGCCAGTGTTTATCAGGGTGACACGGTGGCTACCGGTGCGGTCAGCAAGGGCGTCTTGATATTCCGCGATGAGAGTCGCCTGACTCTGGGCGCCAGCACCCACTTCAAGGTTGACGGTTTTGTTTTTGATGAGAAGAATCCGACGGAAGGTCGTTTTTTTGTCTCCCTGCTGCGCGGGTCCATGCGCGCCTTGACCGGCTTGATTGGCAAGGCGAACAATCGCAACGTTGGTTTCACGACAGACACCGCGACCATCGGGATTCGGGGCACCGGGCTTGATCTGGATTGCGCCACGGCTGGCAGTTGCAGTTTCTTTACCTGGCTGGGTACGATTGTGGTTTCGCCCACGGGACAGACGGCTTTGCAGATACTGCAGGCCGGACAGGGATTGTTTGTCAGTCGTACCGAAATTCGACCACTGACGGCCCCAACGCTTGAAAGGCTGCAAAGACCCGACACGGTTCCAGTCGACATGAAGCAGTTGTTTATCAGCGGCGGCGTGTCGTCGGATGAGGTGGGCCTTTTTGTCACCGTGCGGGATGGGCACATTGAGGTGACTTCATCCAAAGAAACGCTTCAACTCGGACGCGGCGAAACCGGCTTTGCTGCCAGCGATGGCCGGACCGGGCGGCCGGTTGACACACCTTTGTTCATCCAGTTGGACAAGGTGCCCTTGCCCAACAGTCCGAATCCGATGTTGCTGAGCGTTGTCGGTGATGTCAGGACCCGGTCCAACAATATATGTCGTTAGAGGCGGTGTATTACATGCAAAGTTTGTCCAGAACCGCCGTAGCGGCGTTTGCATTCCTGCTGTGGCACGGCGCCGGCATGACGCAGCAAGCCATGCCCGAGGCCACGGGGGCGACGGCACGTTTTCCCATCAAGGGTTTTGAAGTTCTTGGTGAAAGTCCCTTGTCAAAGGAAGAGTCCTCACGCGTGTTGGCGCCTTTTGTCGGACCGGACGGAACCTTGGTTACCTTGCAAAAGGCGACCGCCGCCCTGGAGGCTGAGCTCAAGGCTAGGGGTTTCGCGCTGCTGCGGGTCTCTTTGCCACCGCAGGAAGTGGGCGACAAGGTCACCTTGCAGGTAGTGAAGTTTGTGATCGGCAAGGTCACGGTGGAGGGGCAGTCCCAATACAGCGAGGCCAACATTCGCGCCAGTGTGCCGGAGTTGCACGAAGGGCAGGCGCCTAATTTCAGGGTGCTGGCGATGCAGACGGCAATTGCCAATGAGAGCCAGGGAAAGCAACTGCAGGTATCGTTGAAGGAGTCTGAGGAAGCTGACAAGATTGACGCCAGGCTCCTGGTGAGTGAATCCAGACCCCTGCATTTTTCAGCCAGTCTGTCGAACACGGGATCAGAGTCCACGGGCCAGGATCGACTGTCACTGATAGCCAGTCACTCCAATTTGTTCGATCTGGATCATCAGTTTTCTGTTGCCTACACGACTTCGCTTGCGCGGGTCAAGGAAGTCAAGCAACTGGGCTTGAATTACCGCATTCCTGTGTATCGACGGGGCGGCGTGATTGGTTTGGCTTACACCAGCTCCGATGTGGTCGGAAATTTTGGCACTTTCAACAGCACTGGTGCGGGGCAGACCCTGGGTGTCAATTACAGCCACTATCTGGAGCCCGACGGTGGGCGCCGAAGCCATGTAACACTCGCGTTGGATCAAAAGTTGTTCAATGCCGCGATGGTCAACGGGCTCGTCGTGCCGGGCCAACTTGAGCGTGGCAGTCGACCGCTGACCTTGGGCTATACCGTCAGGGTTGAGTCCGATGCTGCGGCCTGGGGCTACAACGCGGACCTGGCAGTGAACTTGCCGGGAAGCAGTGGTAACAATCTGGCGGCTTATCAGAGTGAAGACTTGCGGATCAGCAATGAATCCTGGAAGCTGATCCGTGGCGCTGCCAATTACCTTAGCTCGTTTGCGTCGAGATGGACCTGGGGGATACGCGGGCAGTTCCAGTACAGCGCTGACGCGCTGATTTCTGGTGAGCAATTTGGCCTGGGCGGTAGTTCCTCGGTTCGCGGTACCGGTGAGCGCGCCATCGCAGGTGACAGCGGATTGTTCGCTTCGCTCGAGATTACCAGTCCCGAACTCATTGCGGGACTGCGTGGAACTGGTTTCCTTGATGCTGGCTGGCTGCGTAACAACAACCCGGATGCCAGCACGAACAAGCCGGGCGATGATCATTTGCTCAGTATCGGCCTTGGGTTGCGCTACGTCTGGGGCTCCTACGCGGTCACCGCAGACTGGGGCAGGTTGATTACTGGGAGCGTCCTGCCAATCACCAGCGGCACTGGCATTCCACAGTCTGGCGATCAAAAACTCCACATCAGTTTGACAGCCAGTTTCTGAGTTTGGTTTTTTGAAGATGAAATTCGCCGGTTACTTCAAGCGCCATGGCAGACGCATCGGACTCAGCCTGCTGATCATGCTGCCACTGCTGCTCAATGGCTATGGCGTTTTGAACCTCGATTTCATCCGGGTTCTTGAAAATTACGTCTACGACATGAAGCTCAAGCTGACCATGCCGGGCTATCCGGATCCGCGCGTGGTGATTGTCGACATTGACGAAAAGAGTTTGCAGGAACAGGGCCACTGGCCGTGGCCACGCAACAAGGTGGCCAAGCTGGTTGATTTGTTGTTTGATCATTACCAGATTGATGTGCTCGGATTTGACATCCTGTTCGCCGAACGTGACGAGAGTTCGGGCTTGAAGTCGCTGGAGGCTCTAGCCCAGACCGAGCTCAGTGGTAACCCGAGTTTCAACAGCACACTTAACAGGCTCAGGCCACAGCTCAATTACGACCAGGTATTTGCCGACAGCCTGAAGAATCGGCGGGTGGTGCTGGGCTATTACTTTCGCAGTGAGCGGGAGCAGGGCTCCAGCGTGGGCACATTGCCAAAGCCCGTTCTCGCAAGAGGGAGCTTTGATCCGGCGGGGATCAGCGCCTTGCCCGCCACAGCATTTGCAGCGAATCTGCCCGAATTGCAGACGAATGCGGCGGGTGGCGGCTTCTTCTCGTTCCCGTTGGTTGACAATGACGGCAAGTTCCGGCGGATCGCCTTGCTGCAGGAATACCAGGGATCGATTTACGAAGTCCTGGGTCTTGCTGTGGCGAGATTGCATATGCAGGAGCCAAAAATTGATTTTCATTACGGTTTTGGTGCAAAGGGCGCTCGGGCGCTGGAATCGCTCAAGATCAGCGCGCGGCAGTCGATTCCGGTTGACGCTGACGTCGCTGCCCTGATTCCGTTTCGAGGTCCGAAGAAGAGTTTTTCGTATATTTCGGCCAGCGATGTGTTGAACGGGACGGTCCCCCCGCAGACGCTGCGCAAGGCCATTGTTTTGATCGGCTCCACCGCGCCCGGCTTGATGGACCTGCGGACAACGCCAGTGGGCGACGTCTACCCCGGCGTGGAAATGCATGCCAACCTGATCGCCGGCATCATCGACGACAACATCAAGGAACGCCCTGACAATTCGTCCGATTTCGAGTTTTGGCCACTTCTTTTGGTAGGTTTGCTGCTGGCCTGTCTGCTGCCATCGCTCAAGCCAATGGGGGCGACGATGCTGTCGCTGGCAGTCATGGCCGCCTTGCTGGCAGGCAACGTCACTGCGTGGCAGTTCAACAACTTCGATCTGCCACTGGCGTCGATTCTGTTGCTCGCTGTAGCACTGTTCCTGTTCAACATGGCCTACGGCTATTTCGTTGAGAACCATGGCAAGCGCCTGCTGACCGGTCTGTTCGGCCAGTACGTCCCTCCAGAACTGGTGGACGAAATGGCCAAGGACCCGGGCGCTTATTCGCTGGAGGGCGAAAGCCGGGAATTGACGGTGCTTTTTTCGGACGTGCGCGGCTTCACCACCATCTCCGAGGGACTGGACCCGACGCAGCTCACGCAACTGATGAATGAGTACTTGACCCCGATGACGCATGTCATCCAGAAGCATCGCGGCACCATTGACAAGTACATGGGCGACGCCATCATGGCCTTCTGGGGTGCTCCCTTGCATGACCCGCAGCACGCCCGATATGCCTTGCTGGCAGGCATGGAGATGCTCGCCAGGCTGGAGGCGCTGCAGGACCACTTCAAGGCCAAGGGTTGGCCACCGATCAAGGCCGGCGTAGGCCTCAATACCGGCGAAATGACGGTCGGCAACATGGGCTCGGAATTTCGTCTGGCCTACACGGTGATGGGCGATGCGGTCAACCTCGGCTCGCGGCTCGAAGGTCTGACCAAGGAATATGGCGTGCAGATCATGGTCAGCGAGTTCACTCGCGCCGCGGTGCCGGATTTTGTGTACCGCGAGCTTGACCGGGTGCGCGTGAAAGGCAAGGACAAGCCCGTTGGAATTTTCGAGCCGGTCTGCGCGCAGGGTGAAGAACCGGCGGGTCTGTTGGAAGAACTTGCGCTTTACGAAGTCGCCCTGCGCCTGTACCGGGAACAGGCCTGGCAGCAGGCTGCGGAGCAGTTTGCCCAGTTGCAAACCCTCCATCCCCAGCGTTATCTGTATCAGGTGTATGCAAAACGCATCACTTACCTGCGCGAATCTCCCCCCGGCCCTGATTGGGACAGTGCCTTTACCTTCACAACCAAGTGAGTGCGCAATAATCGGCCATTTGAGGTAACTTCAATATGGCAGGTTTGCAAGCCGGCGCGCCAGCGCCGAAGGCGCTCACGGTGCACAGCCAGTCCAGAGTACTGGAGGTGAGTTTCGCTGATGGCGCCGAGTTCCGCATTCCGTTTGAACTGATGC
Source organism: Comamonadaceae bacterium (assembly GCA_037132975.1). Taxonomy (GTDB): domain Bacteria; phylum Pseudomonadota; class Gammaproteobacteria; order Burkholderiales; family Burkholderiaceae_C; genus Rhodoferax. Next base: position 186 of record JBAXOZ010000154.1, on the reverse strand, counting down.
GGGTGTACTCACCGTCGGCCGACGTGCAGGGGCACGGGCCGGGCCAGGAAGTCCTGCAGACTGGCAAGCGCGACGTGCTGTTGAGCGCTCTGGAGCCGGTGGGCAACTACGCTGTGCAGCCGACGTTCTCGGACGGGCATGACACCGGAATTTATTCCTGGGACTATCTCTACTTTCTCGGCTCAA
>JBAXOZ010000153.1:0-6060 GCA_037132975.1 Comamonadaceae bacterium | reverse complement strand
GCGACGCGCTGCGGCAAGACCGCGCCCGCGTCCAGTTCGGCACCATCAGCAAATTCGGCCTGATGGAAATGAGCCGCCAGCGCCTGCGCCCAGCACTTTCCGAAGGTGCTTCCATTCCCTGCCCGCGTTGTGGCGGCTCGGGCCACATTCGTGACACCGAATCAAGCGCGCTGCAAATCCTGCGCATCATCCAGGAAGAGTCACTCAAGGACAACACGGCATCGGTGCTGTGCCAGGTTCCGGTCGAGGTCGCATCCTTCCTGCTCAACGAAAAGCGCGCCGAGATCGCGAAGATCGAAATCAAGCAGCGCATTAACGTGCTGATGGTGCCCAACAAGACACTGGAAACGCCAAATTACAAGCTGGAGCGACTCAAGCACGACGACCCGCGCCTGGATAACGTCGAAGCCAGCTACAAGATGGCCGAAGAGATGGAAGATCCGGTTGCAGTAACGCGCCGCTCGCAGGAGCCGACCAACAAGCAGAGCCCCATCATCAAAGGCGTCCTGCCCGACGCGCCGGCACCGATGGCCATCCCGAAGCCGGAATTGCCCAAGCCCGTGGTCGCAGCGCCGCGCGCGGCAACCAAGCCGGTAGCGCCTGCGCCGACAGGCTTCTTCGGCTGGCTGAAGAACCTTCTGGCGCCCGCGCCAGTTCCAGTTGCTCCAGCCAAACCCAGCCCTGCCGCAGATGACAAGCGCGAAGGTCGGCCAGGCCGTGATGGAGCTCGAAGAAACGAGCCACGCGGTGAAGGTCGTGATGATGTTCGCTCAGGCCGCGGTGGTCGACCAGAGGGTCGTGGCGGTCGCGGCGGCAGAGGTCCTCGCACAGACCGACCAGCGCAGGGTCAGCGCGAGCGATTCGACGCTGAAGGCCGACCTGTTCCAAGTGACGCCAGTGCGAACGTGGCCACCACACCGCCAAGTGGAGCGGGACAGGACACCGCCAGAGCGGAACAGGGGACTGCGGAACGTCCGCCACGCAATTCGGGGCGTGAGCGCAACAACCGTGGCGAACCCAGGGCGGACACTCGCGCTGAGCGTCGGCCAGACCGGAACCGGCGCCCCGAGGAAACTCCTCGCTCCGATTTGCCAGCATCGGATGGCGCAACAGAGCGCGCCGACGCGGCAACCGACTCGGTTTCCCAGGCCGAAGGCACTCCATCGCGCGAAAGACGCCCACGGGACCGTTACGGACGCGATCGCGCGCCCCGTACAGATCGCTCCGAACAGGGGGAACCACAGGAACAGGCGGCTCCGGCAGTGGGGCAGGAGTTCATTGAAGAGCCACGTCGGTCCTATTTCACAACGGACAACAGAACAGCAGTTTCAGCGCCGCCTGTGACAGCGCAGGCTGCGGCACCTGAAAGCACCATTGAAGTGCCAGTGGTCACGACGGTGACTCCGGTGCCGGCCGTGATAGTCGACGCCATTGCCATGCCCAAATTGGAGGCGTTTTCGCTGCCCTTGGACGAATTGGCCCAAATCGCCGCAAGTTCGGGTTTGACATGGGTAAATTCAGATGCAGCAAAGATCGCAGCAGTGCAAGCAGCCATCGAAGCTGAACCGAAGCAGGTTCATATTCCCAGAGAACGCCCGGCACTGGTGCAAATCGACACAGGACCGCTAGTCCTGGTAGAAACCAAACGCGATTTGCGCAATATGGAGTTGCCATTTGAAGCAGCCCAATAAGCACGCTAACCGCTGGTAGCATAAGCAAAAAGGGCGCCGAGGGCGCCCTTTTCAATGTGTCCTGTAGCCCTCGGGCACCTACACAATTCCGGCTCGTGCAGCATTCTTCCATGCCTGCACCGCCTCAGCCGTATCGCTGCGTTGCTCGGCAAGTTCAGCCAACGCGGCCCATGCGCTCCGCTCCAAGCCCGCATTGTGCAACCTCGGCAGCGACTGCTTTAGCAACTGTTGTGCTTTGCCCCACAGCTGGAGGCGCAAACAGGTGACTCCTGCCAGGTACTGCAGAAGCGGATCGCCCGGATTGGCCATTTGCGCCTGCTCAATCCGGCTCAGCCAAAGCGCCTGCGGCGTCCCTGATACGGATGCAAAACCATTCTCCAGACCCAGCACAAGTTGGATCCGCTGGAGTTCCGTCAGGGCGCCCAAGCGATCCACCATTCGTTCCCACACCGGTAGCAACCAAGCCAGCGCCGTATCTACATCGCCGCCCATCTGCAGCAGACGCCGACAGGCTTCCAGCGCCACCTCAGGCGTTGCTCTTTCTGCATTGTCAAGCTGCTGCCAGACCGCCAATAGCTGTTCCGGATCGTGCGCAGTCGCAACGAGTTCGAGCGCCAATGCGCGCAGCAAACCGAATGCTGCCACTTCCGAAAAAGCTCGATGCTTGGCAAGCAATCGCGCAGTTTCCAGGGCCAGCTTCGGTTGGCGCGCGAGCCGCTCCGCCTTCAGACGCAAGCGCAAGGCGATGGTGCGCCGCGAGGCTCCCTGCGACAGGTCATCGATCCAGCCAAGCGCTCCCGATGCGTCTCTGTCCTCCAGCGCCCAGCGGGCCGCACGCAATTGGATGCCGTCGCGCATTTCCTGCGCATCACGGCTTGAACTCTGCTCCATGGCGTAACCGAAATGAGCTTCGCGGGCCGTCTTGTCCTGCAACACCTGCGCACTTTCGGCCGCCAACAAGTGTGACAAGGCACGCAGGCGAGCAGAATAAGCCAGTGGTTCGCCGCTCGCCGTGATGGCACGGTCACGTGCCAGAACGACTTCCGCGGCCTTTCTTGCCCGAACAAAGCGTCCCGCAATCAAATGCGATATCGCGTCAAGCAAGGCTTGCGCAATCGCGCGCTCCTGGTGCTGGATGCGCCAGCGCCGCGCCAGGCCGGGCATGGCAAAAAGTGCCGCCAGGGCACGCAATGCCAGATGCAAGGCAACAAACAACAAGGCCGTCACCAGTAGCACAAGATTGAGCGACAGATCGACGCGGTAAGGCGGCCAGAACAGCGTGATCGTGCCCTGGTTGTTGCCAGCAAACAGTGCAACGGCAACGGCACCACCAAACAATCCAAGGAACCACAATGCCGAGCGCATGACTAGCGTCCAGCCGCTGCCGTTGCGAGCGCCGCCAGAGTCTCGTCGACGCGCGGAATCTGCAGCGTTTTCATCTGGGTCTGAACCTGCTGTAGCGTGGAGGCCACGAGCTGGGTCTTGCGCGACCCCGGATCAAAATAGCGATTCAGCGAAACCGTGGCAGCTGCCAAATCGGCGCGCGCCGAGTCAAGCTGGCGCGCCAGCAAACCAAGTCTGGCATTGAGCAATTTCAGTTTCAGGTTTTCGCGCAGAAAGAAAGATTGCTCCGGCGACAACAGCGCCGCCTCCGGCTGTTCGATCCGGCTGACGCGTAGCAGCGAACTGGCCTGTTCACGCAACACTTGCAAGCTGCGCAGCCACAAGGTCACCGCCGCATCGGAAGGCTCGCGCTTGGCGGCGCTTGACGCACGCGTTGCTGGCACCGCATTGGCCAGCACCAGTTCGTCGGTCAAATGCACCAACTCATCGAGCTTCACCAGCAAGCCCGGTGTATCGCTGATCGCTACGGATTTGATCCGGTCAATATCGCGTGCAATGGCTCGTTGCAGAGGAGTCAGCCTCGGCTGCGCTGCCCGGGAGACGCGTTGATCGGCGCTTTTGAGCGCCGCCAACAGGGGCTCGACGCTACCCGTAAGTTGCGCCTGTTGCTGCGCCAGGCGGATGGCTGACTCAATGTCTACCACCATATTTTCATCGCGTGAACGCGACAAACTTTGCATCAGTTCCTCAAGTTGCGTTCGCTGCAATGAAACCTCGCTTAGCCTGGCATCAAAGACGGCCACGCGCGCGGCCGCCTCGCGGGCCAGTTCCTGGGCCTGTCGGGCAAGGGCCCGGGCTTCCGTTGATTGCTGTCCAGCATCGGCGCTTTGACGTGCCAGTTGCTCCTGCATCGACGACAACTTTTGCCACAGGAAGGCACTTGACAACAATCCCATCAAGGACAGCACTGCCAGACTGATGATGAACCAGCGCGATGTGCTGGTTGACTTCGCCGGAGTCAACGGTTGATCGATACCGGCAGCCACTGCAGTCAGGTCATCGGCTTGAGCCTTGGCGTCGGAGTTCATCGCCTGATTTTAGCGCTGCCAACACGTCAGACAGCGTCGGCCGAGACTCCAAAACAACACCAAACCCAGCGCTTCGTGCGGCCGCCGCAATCCGCGCATGCGTTGCCAGAGCACGCCCCTGAACCCAGCTTTGTTCAGGTAAAGCAGTTTGCAGATTGCGCACTGCCTGGGCGCTGCTGAACAACCAAACGGATCCGTCACGTGCCGCCCGACACGCCAGCGCACGCTCGTCCGCACTGAAATCGGGGGCCTGACGCTGGTACGCTGCAACCAGTTCCACCTGCGCCCCCACAGCCGCGACTTTTCCGGCGAACCAGTCCCGACCGCTGCCGGCAGCCAACTCCGCACCATCGAGCGCGTCGGCACCGCGCACAATCAACACACGGTCAGTCGCGCGAAGCTGTGGACCGACGACCTGCCATAGCGCTTCAGAATCGAATTGAGCAGCGTCGCTTGGTGGCATGTCCAGTCGTTCGGCCGCAACGCCGGCTCGCAGCAGCGCTTTGGCGGTGCCGGGGCCAGTGGCCCATGCCCTGGTCCCGCCATGGCCAGTCGTATGCAGGCCATCAGCCAATGACGCATCGGAAGCAAAAAAATAATCGACTGCATTCGCGCTGACGAACATGACAGCGGCGTATTGGGCCAGTTGTCGGCGCACCTTGGTCAGTTCCGTCTGATTGTGAACCGGGCCAATCCGGATCAGCGGCAATGCCAAGGCCTGAAAACCCTGCGCCGACAAATCGATCACCCAGCGCTGCGCTTCACGCTCAGGACGGGTAACGATAACGCGCATTTCAGTCGTGATCGGGCGCCAGCATAAGGGACCCACCCCGAGCCAGAACCAGAGAGCGCAAATCCGCAGCCAGCTGCGTTCCCAACGCCGCTGCGCTGGCCAGGTCCGTCACCGCCGCACTGGCTCGCACACTGACCAACTCGAGCACACCTTCGGGATCACCCCAGGCCGCATCCATGGTCAAGGTTGCGCCGTCCAATGTGGCAAACGCAGCCAGCGGCATCGAGCAACTGCCGCCCATAGCCCGGCTTACCGCCCGCTCGGCCGAGACCGCAAGCCAGGTGTTGTGGTGCGCCAGCGCTGCCAGTGCATCAATCACATCGTGCCGTGCACTCAGTACCTCGATCCCGAGCGCTCCCTGCCCGGCGGCAGGCAGCATCTCGGCGGGTTCAAAAGTGGCTCGAATTCTTTCCTGCAACCCCAACCTTTTCAGGCCCGCTGCGGCCAGCACAATCGCGTCATAAAGCCCGTCATCGAGCTTGCGCAGTCGCGTATCAAGGTTGCCACGCAAAGGCTCTATTCTGAGGTCTGGACGTGCTGCACGCAGCAGCGCCACGCGACGCAGACTCGAGCTGCCAACCAATGCACCGTGCGGCAAACTGGCCAGGTCGGCATAGCGATTGGACACAAACGCATCGCGCGGGTCTTCCCGCTCCATCACGCAAGCCAGGCTGAATCCCTCAGGCAGTTCCATCGGAACGTCTTTCAAGGAATGGACCGCCAGATCAGCACGCCCGTCCGCCAGAGCCACCTCCAGTTCCTTGACAAACAGCCCCTTTCCGCCAACTTTGCTCAGTGCCCGGTCCAGTATTTGATCACCCAGCGTTGTCATGCCCAGCAGGCTGACCTGGTGCCCGCGTCGCTCCAACAGGGACTTCACGTGCTGGGCCTGCCAAAGTGCCAGTCGGCTCTCTCGTGTTGCTATCGTCAAACTGCTCATAAGCTGTGTTTCTTGGTTGTAACTTGCTTGTAATCCAATGCGGACGCAGGATGCTAGCATGGCCAAAGAATGACACTTTCGCCCAAGCACTGCCAACGCCATGATCAACAAGCCAAAATCCGAATCGCCCAGAGTCAGCAAGCTCAATGAACGTCCGCTGCTGGAAGACATCCGGCTGCTGGGTCGCATCCTTGGCGATGTCAT
>JBAXOZ010000152.1:0-6062 GCA_037132975.1 Comamonadaceae bacterium | reverse complement strand
TCGCCAGGTTCATGGCCGCCAGCCGCCAGGTGGTGGGGTTGGCCTCTTGGCCGTAAATGGACACGTCACCAATCTTGCCGCCATGGGCTTCGATGAACTTTTCGGACTGCACAAACATGCCGCCCGAGCCACAGCAGGGGTCGTACACCTGGCCGCTGTGCGGGCTGAGGATAGCGACCAGGGTTTTGACGATGCTGGCGGGGGTGTAAAACTGCCCGCCGCGCTTGCCCTCTGCGCTGGCGAACATGCCCAGAAAGTATTCGTAGACCTGGCCCAGCACGTCACGGGCGGTGGATGGGTTGTCGCCGAAGCCTATGGTGGATACCAGATCGACCAGCTCACCGAGCTTGCCATCGGGCAACTGGGCACGGGCGTAGCGTTTGTCCAAAATGCCTTTGAGCTTGGGGTTCTCGGCCTCGATGACGGTCAGCGCGTCGTCTATGCGTTTGCCGATGTCGCTTTGCTTGGCCGCACTGCGCAGGGCCTCCCAGCGGGCGCTCTCAGGCACCCAGAAGGCGTTGACCTCGGTGTAGTAGTCGCGGTCTTCCAGCTCTTGCTCCAGGTCGGCAGGGGTGGCGTTGGCAAAGAAGTAGTCGTCCACCGGGTTGGTGAGCCGCGTGGTCAGCTCGGCCCGGCGGGCGGCAAAGGTGTCGCTGATGTATTTGACGAAGATGAGGCCCAGCACCAGATGCTTGTATTCGGCAGCATCCATGTTGGCCCGCAGCTTGTCGGCGGTGGCCCAGAGGGTCTTTTTGATGTCGTCGAGCATGGCAGTCGCGTCTTCCCTTGAAACTGGTTGTTTTAGCTTGTGGTGGGACTATAGCGAGTCTGGCGGCGGGGCCGGATATTTGGTTGCAAGTGGTGGGTTAATCAACTAACATTTCATAATATGAAAATGCACATAGACCGGTTAACAGAGCGCCAGAGGCTGTTTTGTGAGATGTACATAGGCCCCGGGCGGCACTGCGCGGCGCTGGCGGCGCGGCTGGCGGGGTACGCGCCGGGGTGCTCGCATGTGACGGGGTGCCAGTTGCTCAAGAAGCCCAAAATTGCAGCCACTGTGAGGGGGCTAGAAGAGGTTTTGGCGCGGGAGATAGGGGTCAGTCGGCAGGCGGTGATTGCGCAGCTGGTGGGGGCTGCGGATTTGGCACGGGAGTTGAAGGAGCCTTCGTCAATGATCAGCGCTTACCGGAACGTGGCGCAGATTTGCGGGTACTACCGGCAAGAAGAGGTAGCGGCGGCGGCGAAGGCCGGGGATGGTGGTGAGGTTTTGGCTCGGTTGAACCGACTCAGCGATAAGGAGTTGGTTGATTTGATCGAGGCGGGTGGGCGGCATAGTGCATGAGGTTGAGGGCGTAAACACCTTGCCCACCTTGCACCATTGAAAATTTCATTTGTAAAACTGTTGTATTTTTTTCTAAAACAAGGTGTAAAAGGTGTTGAAGGTGTCAGAACCCGCGCCCACTCTCACTTTCACTGTTTTTGAGGTGACGGCATAGGTGTGCAAAGGTGGGGCAGACCGCCCCACCAGTCACAACCAGGGGTCTTTTTGCAGACCCAGTTTCTTGATCAACGCCGAACGGCAAACTTGTTGAGTTGGAAATTGATAGCATTCCTGCGGGGATGAACCTGCAATGGGCACATGGGTCACCTTCTGGACCCCGCCCGGAACGACGGTTTTGAGAAACATGCCCAGCTTTGTTTCTGAACTCTTACTGTTGAACGTGCCGTTTGCCTCGGCGAAGCTGTCACTCAGGCTGGTGCGAATCTGGAACCCCCAGTTGCCGTAAGACTTGCCAAGGTGGTCCATCCACCACTGCATTGCAGGGTCAATAGTCCGGATGATCTGTTCGTCCAGTGCATCGGTCCAAGGGAACTTGCGTACATTGAAGGTGGAAATATCACGGTTTACCAAGTCGAACATCATCGCAGCCAGGCCACACTGATTCAACATTTGGTCGTCGATGGCCGCGAAGTAGGCATGGTCCTGGAGGTGCATATCGTTGACCTGCAGAACACAGAATCTGCGCTCCCTTGCACCAGCGGGCACTACCCAATCATTGTTTGAAGCCATCATGATGTGGAGCCGATTGGCGGCGGTAATGACGTTGATGCCCTTGCCCTCGATCTGGATCGTGGGCTCGGTAACCAAACCCTTGAGGACGTTTTCACCTTGTTTGTCGCCCGCCCAAAATGCCTCATCCACAAACAAGAATACGCAGTTTCTGAGATGGGCATTGAAGTTACCAACCAAGTGCTTTGCCTGATTCACCTGCAGGTAATGTTCACCGAAAAGTAAGCCGAACAGATACGCCAACTTACCCTTGCCGGTGCCACGCTCACCCTGCATGACCACTGCCACCTCGCCAGGCTTATCGGGATTCTGTATGGCGTAGGCCATCCAGTTCAACAGGTATTCAAAGCAGTCAGCAACACCGTTGCAAATTACATCAAGGATGTGGTGGTGGAGCAGGGTCCAGCTACCGGGTGTCGGTGGAATCGGAAACCCGCGCCACAGGTTGTAACACCCTGCTGGTGTCGGCAGCCCGGGCATAAAGACAACTTTTTCAAATGATCGGCGGGCGGGATGGCTGTACCAAATACCGACAATTCCCACCATCTCTGTCGTTGTTTTGTCGCCTTTTTTGGCCGCACTCGTGACCGCAATTTTCTGATTGCCGTAGAACTCCCCGAACGCTTTTAACGCCATTCTTGTCAGGACTGGGCGACGGAGTTCCGGGTCGTAGTCCTCCTTGAACACCCAAGACTTACCGCCCTCGAGCGCCATAAAGTGCTTATCGTCCAACGCCTGGACTTTCTCGTGCATGTCACGCTGTGTGTCGATCCAACCGTGCTGTCTGGCCAGGTAAAAGACCGTGGCCAATGTCACCGCAGCGCCGGTAGTCTGATCTTTGAAGCTGGCCCAAGTCGACTCGGCATCGTCCTCATCAAACTTGGTTGACTTCCTTGACCACTCCAGCCAGAGCTTGTAGCCGGTCACCATGCCAAGCTCTTGACGTAACGCCAGCCCGACGCGAATCCATGTATCGCGGTCGTCGGCGGGAATTTCAGCCAACGCTTCATTTAAGCGATGGAACTGGTGGACTGACAGGTTTTTGAGCGGCTCGTTTGGGATCACAACTAATGCTGTGCTTTTGGGCGGCGCTACGGTGGCAACATCGGGAATGGAGTCAGGATTGAGCAGTTCACCGTCGCCAGTGAAGAACTCAAACAGGCCCCCCGCGTCTGGCGGACAAGCCGGGGTGTACCAAAGTTGCGCGGTCGTCTTGCAGCGCGGGTCCAGTTGATCATCAAAGATTTGCTGAAGGTAGGCAAATACCTTTTCATGCTCAGCTGCCGTCACGGGCCTGCTGTATGGGATCAGGAAGCGCCACATGGGCACTTCTATGCTGTGGCTATAGGAGCTGTAGGCCAGGAACTGGAAGCCTTTGAGCTTGGCTTGCAAGAGCGCCTTGTCAGTCTTTCCAGTGTCAATATCGCCGGTGAACGCACTCATGAACGAAACATCAATGGCATCGCGGGTGCCTGGCTGTGAGAATGCAGCCATGATGAAATAAGCGCCATTCTTTTCACGGTCGCGGATTCGCTTTTGCTCCTTGTTTTTCTTGTCCAGCGCGAGGTATTGGGCGAGCGGCAGCGTGCCGCGCTTGAGATCGGGCACGCTGAACCGCTGGACCAAGTCCGTCCAGGTCAGCACTTTCTGAGTGGGGTTCCTATCCGTATTGCGGTAGCCGAAGTTCATTGTCAGACTGAGGACCGCTTTAGCCGTCTTTGTTTGGCGCGGCTTGGGTTTAGTGTTGGCGGCCATGGTGTTATGCCTCCACTTTCGACGACAGCTCGACGCGGCTTTGAATCCACTGGTCAATGCTGGACTCCAACCAACCGACGGCGCGGGGGCCGAGGGAGATGGATTGCGGGAACTCGCCATCGGCCATCTTCTGGTAGATGCCGGAGCGCGAAATGCCGGTGCGGGCTTGCACCTGGGTGCGCCTCAAAATAACTTGTGGGCTTTGGACTGCTGTGGCCATGTTGATCTCCTGGAGAGACGCCCGGGAACTACCGGGACCATGGCCATATTGGAATTCTGGAGGGGCTTGCGAACTTACCTTGAATCCGACCAGAAAGCCCGCCGGATACCCTGTAAGTTCAGTTCCTAGATGGCAGGTCCGGGTCCTTTAATAGCCGTAGGCCAGCGGTAATCAAGGGGCCTGAGTCATAGTCTGTGACGCCAGCGGCTTTCAAGGTGGCGCGTAACACGCGGTCGTATGCTGCCCCACCGCGTGGGTTGTTTTCCTTTAACTGTTTTGCCTTGGCGGATGATGGTGTTTTTTTCAATATATCGGTGAAGACAACTGCCACCCTGTACGCCAAAATAGTGCGTGCCGCATCGGCCACCTTGTGCGGGCGTGCGGCAAGCTCATCCATTGCCAGTGCCACTGCGCTTCTCATTTTCTCAATGTCCACCCCCATCTTCCCGATGGCAGTGCGGAAGTTCCCGTCGAAGTCGGAATCGACGTCGGACACTGTCAGGCTCCTTAACTCTTCCATGGGCACTTCAGTAGCCCGACCGATGGCCGTCATGGCATCCAATGGCAAAGCAGACAGTTGCATTTGGGCCTTGGCTAAAGTTGTGTGCAAAGCGACCACGCTGGCACGGGCTTCTGCGAGCTTGGGTTTGCCGCGTCGGCCTTTAGGATCGACCACCGGCTGAGATGACATGTATTGATCGGCGGCGTCCATGAGTGCAACGACTGCTGTCTCAATGACTGATGGGGCAACCTTGGGAATGCTTGCCAGCAAATTTTTCAGTGACTTGGTTCCGCTGGCGCGTTTGAGCAGTCTTTTTCTCTCTTGCTCGATGAGAATGTCTTTCAGTCGGGTGTCTGGCTTGATCTTGATGGTGTTCATAGTCACTTCACTTTCGTGTTTGCCTGCGTCACCAACTCCGCCAGTCGCTGCCCCAGCGCGTCAAATGCCTTGACCTGCTCACCCTCACGCCGGTCGCGGATGTAAATGCGCGTCACCCGGCTTTGGATCATGTGATTCAGGCATTCGTCGATCACATCGCTGCTGATGCCCAGGCTGGCCATGGTGGTTGCGGCGGTACGGCGTAGATCATGGGCGGTCCATTTGCCGCCTGGCAGGCTCAGCGATTCGGTGGCGGCAGTGCGGTTGCTCAGGCGCTTCTCGGGTGGGCGTTGGCGGTCTGAGAGCTGCTTGCCGAACGTCTTGATGTCCAGCGCGTTGCTGCCTTTGGTATTGGGAAACACCCAAGGGCAGGGCAGGTCAGCGGGGGTCTTCACACGCATGGTCGCCAGGTTCTGAACCTGTTGCACCGCAAAGTCACTCAGGTGGACCGTGTGCGGGCGCTGATTCTTGGTGTCGGGCAGGTGCCAAGTCCGCTTCTCCAAGTCAATGTGTTGCCACTGCGCGTTCATCAGTTCGCCCACGCGGCAGCCGGTGGCCAGGGTCAGCCAGACGGCACAAACGCTGCGCAGGCCCATGTTGGCCTTGGGGAGTTGTCGGGCCAGTGCCACCACCTCGTCGGCGGTTAAGACCCGCTCGCGTTCTGTTTCAGCACCGCCAGCCTGGCGCTTGGTGATGGTGTCCAGCGGGTTGCGGTCCACGATCTCGCGGGCTAACGCGAAATGGAACATTTGCTTCAGGTCGGTCAGCAGCACATTGCAGGTGCGCAGCTTGCCCTCGGCTTTAACGGCATCCAGGATGGCGAGTAAGTCGGCTTTGCGCACATCGACGGCGGCAACTTCGCCCAAAACAGGAAAGATGCGCCGCTCAAACTGGTCGCGGCTGTACTGGCCGCCATCTTTGCGCCCACTGCGCTTCCCGTTGGCCAACATGTTGGGCGTCAGTTCGGTGGCTGCCCAGCGGTCGAACAGCTGCTTGATGGTCAGGCGGCGTTGTTGCTCAAGCTCGGTTTGCTTTGCTGCCAGCTCCGCCTGTTTGCGGGCAGCCTCGTCGTTTTGGACCCTGTCGGCCTCGGTTTGTGCGAAATGGCTGCGCAGGTCTTTGACGCCGGACTG
>JBAXOZ010000151.1:0-6071 GCA_037132975.1 Comamonadaceae bacterium | reverse complement strand
CGACAAGCGCGGTGACGCGGTGATCCGGGTCTGGAGCAGCGGTTGCTCCACCGGCGAGGAAGCCTATTCGCTGGCGATCCTGCTGCAGGAGCGCATGGAAGTGCTGCGCCAGAGCTTCCCCGTCCAGATCTTTGCCACCGACATTGACAGCCAGGCCATTGCGGTGGCGCGCGCAGGCATCTATCCGGCCAGCATTGCCGCCGACATTTCGCCCGAGCGGCTGGCGCGCTTCTTTGTCGCCGAACCTGGTGGCCAGACCTACCGCATTCACAAGGGCATACGCGACATGCTGGTGTTTTCGGAGCAGGACCTGATCAAGGACCCGCCGTTTTCCAAACTCGACCTGATCAGTTGCCGCAACCTGCTGATCTATCTGGGCGCGGACTTGCAGAAGAAGCTCATTCCCCTGTTCCACTACGCACTCAACCCCGGTGCCACCCTGTTTCTGGGCACCTCCGAGGGCATTGGCAGCTTTGACGACCTGTTCAACCCGCTGGATCGCAAAGCCAAGCTCTACCAGCGCAAGGACAGCTTGCTCGGCTTGCAGCGCACCCTGGCCGGGCGCTTCCTGCCCAATGTGACAGCGGCTGCCGTCGGTTCGGCCACCGACACCGGGAAAGCGGCTTTTCCGGTCAAATTGCCCTTGCGCGAGCTCACCGAGCGCGCGCTGCTGCAGCAAGTGATAGCGGCCGGCGTGCTGGTGGACAGCCACGGCGACATCCTCTACCTGCACGGGCGCAGCGGCCTGTACCTGGAGCCCTCGCAGGGCGAGGCCGGCACCAACAACATTTTGAAGATGGCACGCGAAGGTCTGCGCCCGGCGCTCAGTACCGCTTTGCACCAGGCCAGAACCAGCGGCGCCTCGGTACGCTCGCACAATCTGAGCGTCAAGACCAATGGCCACTTCAGTCTGGTCAATCTGTGCGTCAGTCCCCTGGCCGGGGACCCGCAGAGCAACCCGGAGACACCGCTTTTTCTGGTGGTGCTGGAGGAGTCGGCGCAGCCGTCAGTCGAACTCCAACGGACCCGGGGTGCACTTGCCGAGGGCGCCAGCGCAGCCGAGCTTGACTCAGAGGCGCGCATCAACGCGCTCTACCAGGAAATTCGCATCAAGGACGAATACCTGCAAAGCTCGCGCGAAGAACTGGAGAGCTCCACCGAAGAACTCAAGTCAAGCAACGAAGAGATGCAGTCGGTCAACGAAGAACTGCAGTCCACCAACGAGGAGTTGGAGACCTCCAAGGAAGAACTGCAATCGGTCAACGAAGAACTGGCCACCGTCAACACCGAATTGCAGATCAAGGTGACCGACCTGTCACGCGTCAACGACGACATGAACAACCTGCTGGCCGGCACCGGCATTGGCACCGTGTTTGTGGACCACCAGTTGCGCATCCTGCGCTTCACGCCAGCAGCCAGCAGCGTCATCAACCTGATTACCGGCGACATCGGCCGCCCGGTGGCACACATCGTCTCGAACCTGGTTGGTTACAGCACCCTGGTGGCCGATGTGCGCGCCGTGCTCAACACCCTGGTAGCCAAAGAGGTTGAGGTGAAGACCACAGACGACAAGTGGTACACGCTGCGCATCCAGCCCTACCGCACGCTGGACAACGTGATTGAAGGCGCCGTCATTTCCTTTATCGACATCAACGAAATGGTGCACACGCGCGAAGCCCTGCGCCTGGCCAACGAGCAGTTGCGCATGGCCGTGGTGCTGCGCGACGCCTCCGACGCCATCACCGTGCAGGATCTTGAGGGCCGCACGCTGGCCTGGAACCCGGGTGCCGAGCGCCTGTATGGCTGGAGCGAGGCCGAGGCGCTGCTGATGCATGTGCACGAGCGCATTCCGCCCGCGCTGCGGGCCAGCGCCCTGAGCCGGCTGAACGAACTCAGCCAAGCCAAGATCCTGCAGCCCTATCAAACGCAGCGCCTGAACAAGGCGGGCGCGCTGCTGGAGGTTTCCATCACCTCGACGGCCTTGCGCAACGCAGCCGGCCAGTTGTACGCGATCGCCACGACCGAGCGTGCGTGCTAGGGCGCCAACCCTGGATTGCGGGTCGTGGCCCGCAATGACAGCGAAGCACCCGCAATGACAACTTCTGTGTCATCCCGGACCTGATCCGGGATCCAGTGGCTGTTTGGCAACGTCGGTGCGCTGCTGCTGGCGCCGCTCAACCATGAAGGTAACGCGGTTGCGCCCGTCCTCCTTGGAGCGGTACATCGCCACGTCAGCCCACTTCAACAGCCCGTCCAGACTTTGGTGATCCTTGCCAAACAGCACCACGCCGATGCTGGCACTGCATAGGTGTTCGATCGGATCAGCGTTGTTGTGGACCGACAGGCTATAGGGCTCCGCCAGCGCCGCGCGGATTTTCTCGGCCAGCTTCACGGCCTGGTCGGCCGAGTCGGTCTGCTCGCTGGGCAAGCCGCCCAGCAGCACCACAAACTCATCGCCCCCGATGCGTGCCACGGTGTCCATGCCACGCACACACTGGTTGAGTCGCCTCGCCACTTCGATCAACAACAGGTCACCGGCCGCATGGCCGTGCGCGTCATTGAGCGGCTTGAAGTTGTCCAGGTCCAGAAACATCAGGGCGCCGTAACAGGAACTGCGTTGAGCAATTTGTACCGCTTGCCCCAGGCGGTCCAGCAGCAAGCGGCGATTGGGCAGCGCCGTCAACACATCAAAAAAGGCCATTTGCCGGATTTGATCCTCCATCTGTTTGCGCTGGGTGATGTCGATGAATGACCAGATCGAATCCAGGCTGCCGACCTCAAGCAGCGACCCGGCCACATGAGCCCACAGCGCAGAGCCATCCTTGCAGCGATACTCAACTTCCGCACGGTAGATTTCCCCCTGCTGCATGACCGGATAAGCGGCCTCAGCCAGCGCCTGGGAAGCCTCGTCACTGGAATGGACCAGACGTGTCGCACGATCGATCAGTTCTTCCTGCGTGTAACCCATCATCCTGGCGAAGGCGGCATTGGTCCAGACGAACTTTCGGTCCCGCAGTTTGGCAATACCAACAATGCCGCTGTTCAGGATGGCCACCTGTTCCTGCATCACATCGTCAAGTTCGCGCGCCATTCGCTCGCGCTCGGTGATGTCGCGGAAGGACCAGATGCGCCCAATGACCGAAGACTCCAGCGCCAGCGGTGCAGTAAATCGTTCGAAGACCCGGCCATCCTTGAATCGGATGTTGTCGATGCGTTCGGCGTCGGAAGCGTAAAGCGCTTGAACCGTTGCCAGAAACTCTTCTGGCTGCGCCAACTGGCCCACCACGTACTTGAGCAAAGCTGCATCGTTGCCGCCGTCCAGCACGGCTGGGGGTATCTGCCATAGCTCCTCAAAGCGCTTGTTGAAACGGATGACCTTACCGTCCTCGCCAATCGCCAGAATGCCATCGGAGGTTGCTTCGAGGATGCAATCAAGTTGCACCTCGCTTTGCTGCAAGGCGCGCGCTGCCTGCTTGCCCACGCTGATGTCGCTCAGTACGATGCGCATCTCGTCATCCGCTTCGCCCGCTGCCACCGTTGCCGTCAATTTGGCCCAAACCGCTGCGCCCTTGCGCGGCACGATCCGCAATTCGCAGCTCTGCGCTTGTCGGCTTGCCACTAGCTGCTTGCAGAACAGGTAGTAGACATCCTGGTCGGACTTGACGATAAAGCGACTCAGGGCTTTCGTCGTCAGCGCGCTGCGGGGCACGCCGAGCATGCTGGCAGCGGTCTGGTTGGCTTCGCGTATCAAGCCCTGTGCACTGAGCGCGCAATAACCTACCGGTGCCAGATCGTAGAGGTCGAAATAGCGTTTACGCTGTTTGTCGAGTTCCAGTTGTGCCTGGCGCAGTTCTTCGTTCTGCATCGCCAGCTCGGTCTGGTGCACGCGCAATTCGTAGAGCGTGTGCTGCAGCGCCTCGGACAAGGATCTCTCGGCCTCGTCCACCGGATGCGCCTGACCCTGTCGCACCATGGCCTCAGCGCGCCTGCGCAAAGCCCCCTCACCCCCCACGGCTGGAGTCGATGCTGACTCGATGGATTGGCTCGTGTTGACCGGCTTCATTCCAGTTCCCTGACATGCCCCGTGGGCTCTCTGACAGGATACGCTTGATTTGGAAAGATGGATAGCGCCGTTTCACGCGAGAACCGCAGTCTGTCAGCCCCGACTCACGGTTTGTCATCCCGGCCCCGGATCAGGTCCGGGGTTTCAACATCCGGGATCCCGTGCCAGGCCGACACTGGATTGCGGGTCGTGGCCCGCAATGACAAAGCAAAGGTCGCAACGACAAAGCACCGGTCGCAATGACAAAGCACGGGCACGCCAACGGCATCCACGGGTAAACACTGAGTCCACATCCTCATTTTCTTCTTTATTTACTTATTCTTTATAACCATAATTGACACCAAAATCAGAACCAGCCAAGCCGTAACGAGGAGACAAACCATGAATGTTGCCCAGTATCTTGAACGCCACGCAGCGCAGACGCCCGATCTGGTGGCGATCCGTTTCGAGGGTCGCTCGATCAGTTACGGCCAACTCAACAGCGACGCCAACCGCCTGGCTTGCAGCCTGCGCGCGGCCGGCGTCGCGGCGGCAGACCGCGTGGCGCTGTACCTTCCCAACGTGCCGGAATTTGCGGTGGCCTACTACGCCGCGCAGAAGCTCGGCGCGATACCGGTCACCATCAACGCCATCCTGAAAATGGAAGAGGTGCGCTACCTGCTGGACGACTCGGGCGCCAGTGTGGTGCTCACCATGGACGAGTTGACCGGCTACGTCAGCGACGACTGCACGGCATTGCGCCTGCGCATCGTGGTGGATCCGAAAGGCGCCAAGCCCGGCTGGTCGGCACTGGCCGATTTGCTAGCCCAGGGCAGCGACAAATTCGAGTCGGTACAGCGTGGCCCCGAAGACATTGCCGCCCTGCTCTATTCCTCGGGCACCACCGGCTTTCCCAAGGGTGTCTCACTGACCCAGCACAACATCCACAGCAATATCGCGCTGCCGCCGCTGGCGCGTTATTCCGACTACCGCCCGGGTGACCGACTGGCGACCTTTTTGCCGCTGTTCCACGTCTACGGCCAGAACTACATCATGAACGCCGCCTTTCTGGCCGGCGCCACCATGGTGCTGTTTTCGCGCTTCGTGCCCGACGTGGTGCTGCGCGCCATTGGCGAGGAGCGCATCACGCACTTCTTCGCGGTGCCGACGATCTACATCAATCTGCTGGCGATGGACCTCTCGGGCTACGACCTGAGCAGCCTGCGCTACGAGATGTCGGCCGCCGCCACCATGCCCGAAGAGATTTCCCGGCGCTGGACCGAGCGCTTTGGCCGGCGCGTCTTTGAGGGCTACGGCCTGACCGAGTGCTCGCCCTTCTCCTGCTACAACGACAGCGTGGAGCACCGCTTCGGCTCCGTCGGGCGCGCCGTCGATGGTTTCGAGCTGAAGATTTTTGACGAGTCGGATCGCGAACTGCCCTTTGGCGAGCAGGGCGAGATCGTGATTCGGGGCGACGGTGTCATGCAGGGTTACTGGATGCGTCCGGATGAAAGCAAGCTATCGCTGCGCGGCGGCTGGCTGCACACCGGTGATGTCGGGCGCATGGACAAGGACGGCTACGTTTACATCACCGACCGCGTCAAGGACATGATCAATGTCTCGGGCTTCAAGGTCTGGCCGGCCGAAGTCGAGCAGTATCTGTACAAGCTGCCCGGTGTGCAGGAAGCCGCTGTCTACGGCATTCCCGCTGGTGCGCAGGGTGAGAAAGTGATCGTCGCCGTCGTGCTCAAGGCCGGCGCGACGCTCACAGCCGAGGACGTCATCGCCTACTGCCGTCAAAACATTGCCGCCTACAAGGTGCCGGCGCAGGTTGACATCGTCAAGGAACTTCCCAAGAGCCCCAGCGGCAAACTGCTCAAGCGCGTACTGCGTCAGCAGGCTACCAGCTGATGATGATTCCGGAATTCGCTTGTCGTTGCGGACCTTGGGTATGTCATTGCGGGCATGGGACTTGTCATTGCGAGCGAAGCGTGGCAATCCATGCATGGACTGCCGCGTCGCTGCGCTC
>JBAXOZ010000150.1:0-6214 GCA_037132975.1 Comamonadaceae bacterium | reverse complement strand
CCAGTAGCGGCCAGGCAGCCGGGCCTGAGCACCGTGGTGGCAAGCTCGAAAGCAAGCCCTGGTCAGCAGACCTTTGCAGACACAGCACTTGCGCTGGACGCCAGCACCCTGCCAGCCGGGCTGGCCGCGCCCAATCTGGTACCGAAGGCTGCACCGGCCAATGCCTTGTCGGCAGTTCGTTCCGAACCGCTTCATAAAGAGGTACTGGCGACTCCCGCTTTCGATACTGC
Organism: Comamonadaceae bacterium; assembly: GCA_037132975.1. GTDB lineage: Bacteria > Pseudomonadota > Gammaproteobacteria > Burkholderiales > Burkholderiaceae_C > Rhodoferax. The sequence continues at coordinate 5,984 of JBAXOZ010000150.1, read as the reverse complement.
GAGTTTTCGGACCGAGCCGCCTGTGGCGTCTCCCATCGCCGCACAAGCGACGGATATTGGCAGTTCCACACCGACCCGCGGTGTGCCAGAGCCGTCCGCCGTGGTGCAGACGCGTGTGGGTGAACGCGGCTGGGATCAGGCCGTGGGAGACAAGCTGGTGTGGATGGTCAACCAAAAACATCAGGTCGCACAGCTCCATCTCAACCCGCCTGACCTGGGGCCGCTGAAGATTGCCATTTCGCTTGACCAGAATCAGGCCAGCGCCCAGTTTTTTTCGGCGCATGCGTCGGTGCGCGAGGCGCTCGAAGTTGCCATGCCGCGTCTGCGTGAAATGCTCGCTGACAGCGGAATCACGCTCGGCAATACAAGCGTCGGCGCCGAGGCCTTTCGCGAGCCGACGCAGCAGCAGCCCCGAGCGCAAGTGGCGCAAACCGGCACCGTTGTGGCCGACTCGGGACCGGTTTCGAGCGGCGAACGCCTGCTACGCCCGATGCTCGGTCTGGTTGATACCTTCGCCTGACTGACCGGACTTCACATCCCCCACCCATTCGGAGCAACAGAGACAGCATGGCAACTACAGCACCTAAAGCGGCGACCAAACGTGAGCCTGACCCCGCGCCTGAAGCGGAGCCGGTCGCCCCGAAGAAGAAAAGCAAGCTCCTGATCCTCCTGCTTGTGATCGTGCTGCTCGGCGCTAGCGGCGCAGCCGGCTGGTACTTCTGGCCGGCACAGGAGCCGGTGGCGTCCAAAAAACCGGAGGCTGGCAAAGCTGCGGGAGCCAAGGCGGCCTCAACCAAGCCGCGAACCTATGTGCCTCTGGAGCCCTTTACCGTGAACCTGCAGCGCGAGGACAGTCAGCCCCCCTACCTGCAGATCGGTCTGTCGCTCAAGCTGACCGATGAGGCTTTGGCGGGACCGGTCAAGCTTCACATGCCGGAGATCCGCAGTCGCATCCTGTTGCTGCTGATGGGCAAGACGGCGAGCGAGTTGGCCACGCCCGAAGGCAAGAAGGTCCTGGCCGAGCAACTGGCGCGGGAAGTCATCCAGGCAGTTCCCGACAGCACGGCGGCCACCGGCCTCGAAGCGGTGTTGTTCACCTCCTTTCTCATCCAGTAGCTATGAGCCAGGACTTTCTCTCGCAAGACGAGGTTGACGCGCTCCTCAAAGGCGTGACCGGGGAGGTTGACGAGGTCAAGGTTGCAGCCGACAACACCGGCGTGCGCGCCTACGATCTGGCGAAGCAGGAACGCATCGTGCGCGGTCGCATGCCGACGCTGGAGCTGATCAATGAGCGCTTCGCCCGCCAACTGCGCATCGGGCTGTTCAATTTCATGCGACGCACGGCGGAAGTTTCGATTGGCCCGATCCGGGTCCTCAAGTACAACGAGTTCATCCGCAACCTGGTGGTCCCCACCAATCTGAACATCGTGACAGCCAAACCCTTGCGTGGCGCCTCGCTGTTCATCTTTGACCCGAGTCTGGTCTTCCTGGTGGTAGACAACCTGTTTGGTGGTGACGGCCGTTTTCACAGCCGTGTCGAGGGGCGCGACTTTACCCAGACCGAGCAGCGCATCATCCAGCGTTTGCTCAGTGTGGTGCTCGACGAGTACGCCAAGTCCTGGAAGCCGGTGTTCGCGTTGGAGTTCGAGTTTGTTCGCTCCGAAATGAACACGCAGTTCGTCAATATTGCGACGCCGAACGAAGTGGTGGTCGTGACCACTTTCATTATCGAGTTTGGCACCACATCGGGCGAATTTCATATCTGTCTGCCCTACGCGATGATCGAACCGGTACGTGACCTGCTGCATGGCAGCCTGCAAGGCGATCATCTGGAAGTGGACAAGCGTTGGCTGCGCCTGCTGACACAGCAAATTCAGACGGCGGAGGTCGAACTCGTCGCCAACCTCGGACGCGCCGAGGTCAGACTCGACTCAATACTGGAAATGAAAGTCGGCGATGTGATCGATATTGAAGTGCCGGACGCCATTGCTGCCACGGTTGACGGGATTCCGGTGATGGAGTGTCGCTACGGTGTGTTCAATGGACAGTACGCGCTGAAGGTGGAAAAACTGCTGACCAACACGGGCAGCGATTGAGAAAGAGGGCACCATGGAAGATAACGCAGAGCAGGAAAAAGTAGACGTCGATGACTGGGGTGCTGCGATGCAGGAGCAGGCAGCTTCCACAGCCCCCGCAGCCGCAGCGGGGGGAGCGCAAGTATTTGAGCAATTCACGGCCCAGCATCAGAATTCCAACGCGGCGCAACGGACCGATCTGGACATGATTCTGGACATTCCGGTGCAAATGGTGGTTCAGTTGGGACGCACCAAGATAGCGATCAAGAGCCTGCTCCAGCTGGCTCAAGGATCGGTGGTCGAACTCGATGGCCTGGCCGGTGAACCCATGGATGTGCTGGTCAATGGCTGCCTGATCGCGCAAGGCGAGGTGGTCGTCGTCAATGACAAGTTCGGCATACGCCTGACCGATGTCATCACGCCGTCCGAGCGTATCCGCAAACTCAACCGCTAGCGCCTATGAGCATTGCACAATCTGATCTGCCCGGAGCAGCCCTGTCGGCTGGCAGTGTTGCTCAGGTCATCGTTGGCCTGGTCCTGGTGCTCGCGCTGGTCGGCGCTGCGGCCTGGCTGCTCAAGCGTTTGTCGGCATTTCGCGCGCCCGGCGGCGGGCTGATCCGTGTTCTCGCGGGCGCGGCCGTCGGCCAGCGCGAGCGCATTGTGCTGGTCGAGGTCGGCGAGACCTGGCTGCTGGTGGGTGTGGCCCCCGGTCAGGTGACGACCCTGCACAGCATGTCAAAAATCGAGTCTACGTTGCAGCCTGGTGCGCCTACGCCCGCCACCGTGGGCGCCAGTTTTGCCAGCTGGCTGAGTCGCAAAATGGAAGGGCGTGCGCATGATTAGGCTGGCCAGGCGACTGGCCGCGATGTCGGTAGCGGGTCTGCTGCTGTGGCTGGTGTTCAGCGCGCCTGCACTGGCGCAGGACCTGGCGCTGCCGGCGTTCAACAGCACCCCAAGCCCTGGCGGGGGTCAGAGCTATACCCTGAGCATACAGACCCTGCTGATGCTCACAGCATTGTCGTTTTTGCCTTCGGTGCTGTTGTTGATGACCAGCTTTACCCGCATCGTCATCGTGCTGTCTTTGCTGCGCCACGCGCTGGGTGTGCAGTCAACCCCCTCCAACCAGGTGCTGGTGGCGATCTCCCTGTTCCTGACACTTTTTGTGATGTCTCCGGTGCTCGACCGGATCTACACGGAAGCCTACCAGCCGATGGCAGAGAACAAGATCACGTTTACCGAGGCGCTGGAGAAGGGCACCGTGCCGCTGCAGGCCTTCATGCTGCGCCAGACGCGCGCGACGGACCTGGCGCTGTTTGTGCGCATCGCCAAGCAAGCACCGCTGCAGGATGCAGCGCAGGTGCCCTTGCGGATACTGGTCCCGGCCTATGTCATCAGCGAGTTGAAGACCGCCTTCCAGATCGGATTTCTGGTCTTTCTGCCGTTCATGATCATCGACATGGTGGTGGCCAGCGTGCTGATGTCGATGGGCATGATGATGATGTCACCGGCGACGATCTCGCTTCCGTTCAAGATCATGCTGTTCGTGTTGGCCGACGGCTGGAACCTGCTGATTGGCTCCCTGGTCCAGAGTTTCCATACCTGAGCTTTCCATGAACAGCCCCACCCCTGTTTGTCATTGCGGGCCCCGACCCGCAATCCATGGTTCGCGTGGCACTGGATCCCGGATCGGGTCCGGGATGACAATTTCCTTATGACACCCGAGAGCGTACTTACGATTGCCCAGCAGGCGCTGCAAGTGATGCTGCTGATGGCGGCTCCGCCCCTGTTGGCGGCGCTGCTCGTCGGCCTGCTGGTCAGCGTGTTTCAGGCCGCCACCCAGATCAACGAGCAGACCCTGTCGTTCATTCCCAAACTGCTGGCGATCTTTGCAGTGATTCTTGTGACGGGTCACTGGATGATGGGCATCATGCTGGACTACATGCGCGATCTGTTCAACGGCATTCCCGCCATGATCGGCTGATCGACGCAGCATGATCCATCTCACCAGCGCACAGATGGAAGCCTGGCTGGCGGCGTTTGCGTGGCCGCTCACGCGCATTCTTGCGCTCATCGCGAGCGCTCCTGTGATCGGCAATCCGAGTGTGCCGGCCAGCGTAAAGATCGGGCTCGGACTGCTGCTGACGGTTCTGGTGGCGCCACTGGTGCCGGCTCCGGCGGGCATCAGCCCGGGTTCGGCTGCCGGGCTGCTGATCATGGCGCAGCAGGTGCTGATCGGCCTGGCCATGGGATTCGCGATGCAGGTGGTGTTCCACGCATCGGAGTTGGCAGGTGAATTCATCGGTTTGCAGATGGGCCTGGGGTTTGCGACTTTGTACGACGCGTCGGTGCCGGGCTTCATACCGATACTGGGGCAATATCTGGGCGTCATCTTCAGCCTTGCCTTCCTGGCCATCGATGGCCACTTGCTGCTGGTTTCTGCCGTGGTGGAGAGTTTTCAGGTCTTGCCGCTGTCGCCCCTGACGGCGCCGTCCGGGGTGTTGGCTGTGACCCAGTGGGGTGGCACCATCTTTGCCTTTGCCCTGACACTGTCTTTGCCGCTGCTGGCGGCGCTGTTGATCACCAACATGGCACTCGGCGTACTGACACGCGCCGCGCCGCAACTCAATATCTTTGCCATCGGGTTTCCACTCACGATACTGATGGGCTTTGCCGTGCTGATTGTGGCACTGCCATTCCTGGCGCCGGTCATCGAGCGGCAGTTTGCAGACAGTCTGGCGGCCATGCTGCGGCTTGCTGGTGCGCTGAGATAAGCACGCCAGCCTTTGCAAGTGGCTGCGATGCCAACTGAATTTGTCATTGCGGACTTGATCCGCAATCCAGTGTCTGCGGGGGTCTGGATCCCGGATCGAGTCCGGGATGACAAAGCAGCGGTCGGGGTGACAAAGTAGCTGCTGGGACCCCGTTAGAGGTAGTTGAACAGGGAAAGCCCGGCCACCTTGACGTAGGTCTGCTGTGCTGCTTGCAGGCTGACCTGCTGTTGCATGAGTTCGGCAGCGGCCTTGGCGTAGTCAACGTCCTGCAGGCGTGAGAGGGTCTGGCTGTACTGTAGCGCCCGGTCTTCGCCGGCATTCTGGATGGCATCCAGCTCTTTCAGGCGTGACCCGGCGGAGGCGCGCACGGCAGACACATTGTCGAGGGCGTTGTCGATATTGCTCATTGCGGCGGCAAGTCCGGTGCTCAATCCGGCGCCGCCAGGGGAGGTTTGCAACAACTGCACCAGATTGTCGATGGTCTTGAACACGTCTTGATAACCGCCAGCAACATTGGGAATGCGTTGAAAAACATCACTGCCGGCGTCACTCACCGCGAGCTGTTCGGAGGCACTGATCTGGATCAGGCGCTGCCCTTGATCTCCGTTGTAATCGATCGTGCCGGGCGCCGTCTGCGTGAAAGGACGCACCCCACCCTGATAGCCCGAAAACAGGTACTGACCGTTGCCGTCAACCGTGTTGGCGAGTCCTAGCAATTGCTGGTAGCGGCCGCTCAGGTCGGTCGCCAGCATGGCGCGCTCTTTGCTGGAAAGAGCACCATTGCCGGCAGTGACCGAGATGTCCCTGACATCCTGCAACAGCGATGTGATGTTGCCCAGAACCGATTCTTCGAGGGTCAGGCTGTCGCTGGCCGATCCGGCATTGGTGCTGTACTGCGCATTCATCGTCTGGGCCTGCGTCACCTGAAGCGCCTGGGCGGCGCCGATCGGATCGTCGGCCGGCGTGAGGATGCGCCGGCCGGTCGAAATTTGTTGCTGTGCCTGCAGCAACTTTGCGTTTTGCTGCTGCATCGCACTGACGCCTGCCTCGTAAATGGTATTGCTGCTGATACGCATGGAATCTCCTTATCTTGCGAGATCGAGCACCGACTGGAACAGGGTGTTGGCGATCTGCATCA
>JBAXOZ010000149.1:0-6375 GCA_037132975.1 Comamonadaceae bacterium | reverse complement strand
GTCTCCATCAGTCGATTGGTAAAGGCCATCGCCAGCGCTGAGAGCACGAAGGTCAGGTGAATGATGACCTGCCACATCATGGTTTGCTGGGTGAGGTTAGGCGCTTCGATGAATGTCTTGAGCAGGTGGATGGACGAGATGCCGATCAGCGACATCGACAACTTGACCTTCATGGTGCCGGCGTTGACGTGTTCCAGCCACTCTGGCTGATCCGGGTTGCCCTCCAGATACAGGCGCGAGACAAAAGTTTCGTAGCCGCCGACGATCACCATGAGCAGCAGATTGGCAATCATGACGACGTCAATCAGTCCCAGCACCACCAGCATGATCTCGGTTTCGGAGACGGTTTTGGTGTTCTGAACCAGATGCATCAGTTCGACGCCAAAGTGGTAAACGTAGACCGTCTGCGCGACGATCAGTCCGAAATACAGTGGTGCCTGCAGCCAGCGGCTGGCAAACACGGTTCGGGCCATCCACTTGAGAATGTTGCTTTGATGCTTTATTTCCATGCCGGCAATTTATCATTATTCCGAGTCGGCTTGGTGACGCATCAGTCGAACCCCTGCGCTATGTCGCTGTACAGTGACTTGGATCAGAAGCAGAGGCCCTGTTAAGAATCCGATAAGAAATCTCGTCCGATACTGGCTTCTTATGGATACATTCAGGTCATGAGTTCTCTGTCACTTCTGCTGTGGATAGGCGGCGCCGTCCTGCTGCAGTTGGCGATTTATCTTGGCTATCGCTTCTGGCATCACTGGCTGGAGTACCTGGCGCTGCGCCGCAGTGCAAGGGAGCTGAGTATTCCAGTCCATGCGCTGCAACCCAGTGACGAGATGCAAGCAGCTGCGCCCGCCTGGCAAGGGCTGCGCAGCTTTCAGGTGGTGCAAAAGCAGGTGGAGGATGCCGGGCAGTCGATCTGCTCCTTCTACCTGGCGCCGCAGGATGGCTTGCCGCTGGCGCCGTTTCAGCCGGGGCAATTTCTGACTTTCCAGCTGGAACTGCCAATGGCTGGCGGCGGCATTTCGAACACGATTCGCTGTTACTCGCTTTCGGATGCGCCCGAGCCGGGCCGCTACCGGATATCGGTCAAGCGCGCCTTGGCGCCGGCGGGTAGCCCACATGCGCCCGGAAGATCCTCCAACTTCTTCCATGATCATGTGGAAGTCGGCTCGGTCTTGAAGCTGCGTGCGCCATCGGGTCATTTCTACGTGGATCGCAGCGATGCGCCGGTCGTATTGATAGGCGGCGGGATCGGCATCACCCCCATGCTGAGCATGCTCACGACCTGCCTGCGCGAACGCCCGGAGCGCGAAGTCTGGCTGTTTTACGGTGCGCGCAACCGTCGCGAAGTAGCTTGGCAGTCCGAACTTCAGACACTGGCGAGAAACCATCCCAACTTTCACCTGCAGCTGTGCTGGAGTGATCCCTTGCCGGCGGACGTGCTCGGGCGTGATTTTCAGCAGCGCGGCCACATTGACCTGGAACTGCTGCGGCGCCAGTTGCCGCTCAAGCCCTTTCACTTCTACATTTGCGGTCCAACTGCGATGCTGCAAAGTCTGGTGCCGGCACTGGAAGACTGGGGCGTGCCGGATCAGCGAATTCACTTCGAGGCCTTTGGCCCCGCGTCGGTACAGCGCAAATCGGCAGCGCCGGGGCTCGCCACTGCGCCAGACCAGGCGGTCGGCATCGTCGTCACCTTTTCCCGATCCGGCAAACGGCTACCCTGGCAAAGAAGTGCCGGCACCCTGCTGGAGTTTGCCGAGGCACAGGGTATCCAGGTCGATTCTGGCTGCCGCGCTGGTGGCTGCGGTACCTGTCAGACGACGATCCTGGCAGGCGAGGTGGCGTATCGCCAGACACCCGATTTCGATCCCGAACCGGGCACTTGCCTGATGTGTGTTTGCACGCCCAAGACCAGCGTGAGTCTGGAGTTGTAAATGAAAACATCACTCTGGGGCCGGCATGTGCTGCCTTTCATCCTGCTGCTGGGCCTGCTGGCGGCAGCCACGCTGGCAGGCGACTATGCGCTGCATCGGCTGAACCTGGTCTGGGTCGGTCGCTACCTGGGCATTCCCGGAACGCTGCTGATCATCGCCTCCATGGGCTATTCGATGCGCAAGCGCAAATACATTACCAGCGGCAATCCGAAAACCCTGCTCAAGCTGCATGAGTTCGGTGCCTGGCTTGGTTCCCTGATGGTTTTGGTCCACGCCGGCATCCATTTCAACGCCTTGTTGCCCTGGCTGGCCACCGTCGCCATGGCCGTCAACGTGGTCAGCGGCATGGTTGGCAAGCTGCTGCTGGAGCGCTCACGCCGCCATGTGCAAGGCCAGCGCGATCACTTCCAATTGCGTGGCCTGTCCAGGTCCGAAGTGGAGCAAGCGGTATTCTGGGACGCAGTGACGGTCGATGCCATGAAGCAGTGGCGCACAGTGCACATCCCGATCTTCCTTGTTTTCGTGGTGCTGGCGCTGGGGCATATCTCCAGCATTTTCCTGTTCTGGGGCTGGGTATGAGCCGCTTTCTCAAGATCATCCTGGCGCTCAATCTGGCCGTGCTGGCTCTCCTGACTTTTGTTTACCCGCACCTGATGGTCAGCCCAGGCAAGCTGATTGCCGGACACAAACTGCTGGAGACGGATTGTTTTGCCTGTCATGCGCCCTTGAGCGGGGCCAGCGCGACCCGGTGCGCAGCCTGTCACAAGACTGCCGACATTGGCCTCCTGACGACTGCTGGCGTGGCCATTGCCAAACCCCGGACGGCAACGCCATTTCATCAGCAGTTGATCAGTCAGGACTGCATGGCCTGCCACAGCGATCACGCCGGCGTCAAGCGTTACCACCTGCAAGGCAACTTCAACCATGCCCTGCTGGCGAAGGCGTCGCGTGACCAATGCCAGTCATGCCACAAGAAACCCAAGGATTCGTTACACCAGCAGATTGATGGCAATTGCCTTCAGTGCCATACGCAGCAGAAGTGGACGCCAGCGAGCTTTGACCACGACAAGTACTTTGCGCTTGATGGCGACCACAACGTGGCCTGCGCGACCTGCCATGCTCGCAACGATTACAGCCGTTACACCTGTTATGGCTGTCACGAACACACGCTGACCAACATCCGGCGCAAGCACATCGAGGAAGGCGTTAGCAAGTTTGACAATTGCGTGGAGTGCCACCGCAGTGCCAACAAGCATGACATCAAGGGTGGCAAGGCCGAGGGGCAGGGTGAGCGCAAGAAGGAGCGCAAGGAAAAGGATTGATGCATGCCGTGATATGCTGACAGGATCAACCAGCGCGACGCTGCGACTGACACTATGTGAATTTGAAAAGGAGCCTCCCATGCCCGGCCTGTTACCCGATGTTGATCCCGATGGTCTGCTTGAGTTTTCGGTGGTCTACACCGATCGTTCCCTGAACCACATGTCGAAAAGTTTTCAGGGAGTGATGAAGGATATCTCCGGCATTCTGAAAACGGTGTACCACGCCAGATCGGTGGCGCTGGTGCCGGGCAGCGGCACCTTTGGCATGGAGGCGGTGGCGCGCCAGTTTGCTGCCGACAAGAAGGTGCTGATCATCCGCAACGGCTGGTTCAGTTTTCGCTGGAGCCAGATTCTGGACATGGGGCGCATCGCCGCCGAATCGACGGTGCTCAAAGCGCGCCGGGTTGGCAGTGGCAAACAGGCGCCCTGGGTGCCGGCACCGATTGACGAGGTGGTGGCCGCGATTCGCGCCAAGAAACCCGACGTCGTGTTTGCACCGCATGTGGAAACTTCCAGCGGCATGATCCTGCCTGACGAGTACATGCGTTCGGTCGCGGCCGCCGTGCACGAGGTCGGCGGCCTGTTTGTACTGGACTGCATTGCCTCGGGTGCGATGTGGGTGGACATGGTCGACGTTGGTGTCGACGTTCTGGTCAGTGCGCCGCAAAAAGGATGGAGCAGTTCGCCCTGCTGTGCCATGGTGATGCTCAGCGAGCGCGCGCGCGCGGCCATCGACGGCACGACCAGCAGCAGCTATGCCTGCGACCTGAAGAAGTGGCTGCAGATCATGGAGACCTATGAAGGGGGCGCCCACGCCTACCACGCCACCATGCCGACCGATGCCCTGACGCGCTTGTGCGAGATCATGAAAGAAACCCAGGCTTACGGCTTTGCGAAAGTGCGCTCCGAGCAGATGGAACTGGGTGCCAAGGTGCGCGCCCTGTTTGAGAGCCGGGGCATCGCCAGCGTGGCAGCCGAGGGTTTCAAGGCGCCGGGCGTGGTGGTGAGTTACACCGAAGATCCCGAAATCCAGTCGAGCCGCAAGTTCCTGGCCCAGGGTCTGCAAACCGCTGCCGGCGTGCCGCTGCAGTGCGATGAGCCGGCTGACTTCATGACCTTCCGCGTTGGCCTCTTTGGTCTGGAAAAGTGGCACAACGTGGACCGCACCGTGGCGCAACTTGCGGCTGCGCTGGACAAGGTTCTGTAAACGGTCCTTGAATATCGTCACTGCGAGGAGCGTAGCGACGCGGCAGTCCATTCATGGATTGCCGCGCCCTGCGGGCTCGCAATGACAATCAGCAATTTTGTAGTTTGCGTAGCAGGTTAACCCGCGTCGGGCGCTCGAAGTAGGCGCCGCTCGGGCCCATGTGCTGCTCAAAGCGAGTGCGCACGGCAGCCAGGGTGCTGGCATCCAGGCGGTGGTCCAGGTAAGTGACGCCAATCAGGCGCTGCTGAAAGTCAGCAAAATCGCGGTACTGCACCGGCATGTCGAAAGACACTTCGGCCTCCTGCTGCCAGGCGCCACTTGCTACGGCGCGGTTGAGTGCGTTCAAGGCCGCGGCACGCACTTGCTCCTCGTCGTGAAACAGTCGCAGGATTTCGTTGAGCGTGCCGGCAAACACCGGCTCCAGAACATAGAGCAAGCCGCCCGGCTTGAGTACGCGCCAGACTTCGCCCAAGGCCTGATCCATCAGGTCCAGCGGGATGTGGTGCAGGGACTTCAGCATCAGCGCCAGGTTGAACTGCTCAGCGCCAAACGGAATGGCCTGCGCGCCGGCCTGCAGGAAGTGCAGCCCTGCTTGAGGCTTGGCCAGGTTCTTTGCGTGCTGGCGCTCGTCGACTTCCAGCGCACTCACATTGCAAGCCGGGAAACGCGCCAACAGACTGCGTGACAGTTGCGCCGCGCCGCAACCCAGTTCAATGATATGCGTGCGCTGATCGAGGTCGACCAGAGAGCGCAATAGTTCGAGTTCGTCGGTGATGAGGGGCATGTGGATGGCGTCAGTCAAAATGGGGGTCTGATCGTAGTCTAGGTGATGAACATGAATGAGCAAGCCCGAACCCTGGATCCTGCAACCCTGACGCGCCTGCAAAGCTGGGTTGGCAAGACCGAAACGACTGGCGATGACATTACGTCAGCGCCGGTGCGAGCGCTGAGCGCTACGCTCGACCGCGATGACAGCGCGCCGGTGGCGGGTTCGACGGTGTTGCCGCCACTGTGGCACTGGCTCTATTTCCTGCCTCAGCAGCGCCAGAGCGAGATCGGCCCGGACGGGCACCCACGGCGAGGAGGCTTTCTGCCACCAGTGCCACTGCCGCGGCGCATGTGGGCCGGTGGCCGACTGTGCTGGCTGACCGAAAACCCTTTGCTCGTGGGTCAGGCGGTGCGGCGTGTTTCAAGCATTGCTTCGGTCACGCACAAGGCCGGTCGCACGGGGGACTTGCTCTTTGTGCTGGTGAAGCACGAAGTACACAACGCGAAAGGACTGGCGCTTACCGAGGAACACGATATTGTTTATCGCGCCGCAGCCCAGCCGGGAGACCCGGTGCCGCAGCCGGTGGCCGCAGAGCAGGGTGCTGCCTGGCAGCGTGAGATCGTGCCGGACGATGTGCTGCTGTTCCGCTATTCGGCGCTCACCTTCAATGGGCACCGCATCCACTACGACCGGCGCTACGTGACGGAGGTAGAGGGCTATCCGGGCCTGATCGTGCATGGTCCGCTGATTGCCACACTGTTGGTGGACCTGGTGCGCCGGCACGTCCCCGATGCCTTTGTCAAGAGCTTCAACTTCAAGGCTGTGCGACCCACCTTTGACCTGCACCCGTTCCGGCTGAATGGCCAACCGTCGGCCGATGGCAAGACGGTGCAACTCTGGGCGCAGGACCACGAGGGCTGGCTGACCATGCAAGGCACGGCCGAACTGGCCTGAACGACACCGGAAAAAAGAGAAAACCACCATGATCAAAAGCGACCCCGACCAGTACCAGGAAATCCGGGACGCTGTGCGTGCCCTGTGTGCCCAGTATCCCGATGAATACCACCGCAGGATTGACGAGCAGCGCGGCTACCCGGAAGCCTTCGTTGATGCGCTGACCAAGGCCGGCTGGATGGCGGC
>JBAXOZ010000148.1:0-6501 GCA_037132975.1 Comamonadaceae bacterium | reverse complement strand
CGATCACCGGCGCCATGTTCTGCACGTAGTTCTTCACCTTGTTGTCGTGCGGAAAGATGTTGGACACCAGATAAAACTTGTGGCCCAACTGATGCGCCAGATCAATGCCCTGCTGCAACACCTCTGTCGTGCCAAAGTCGTTGTTGCGCACGCGCAGCGAATAGCGCGGTTGGCCGGCATACACGGCAGTCGCGCCAAAGGCGAAAGCCGTCTGCAACATCTTCAACGAGCCTGCCGGCGCCAGCAATTCGGGTCTTTTCAAGGTCATGCGCGGATTATCGGCGCTGTCCTGTTCCGGACAAGCCTGCGGGTCTCTGGTGGCGCACAATGCCTCACTCGTGAAAACCAAATACTTTGCGCAGCTGTTTGCGCTGTCGGCCCTGTGGGGCGCCTCCTTCATGCTGATCCGCATCGCCAGCCCCCTGCTCGGGCCCAATGTGCTGGCGGCCCTGCGCATTGGTGTGGCCACGCTGACATTGGCTGTGTTGATGCGGACCATGCGGCACCGCTGGCCGCTCAAACACTGGCGCGAACTGGCGCTGCTGGGCGCGCTTTCTGTGGCACTGCCGTTTCTGTTGTTTGCCCGGGCTGCGCTCTACCTGCCAGCCGGTTACAGCGCGCTGCTCAACACCACGGCGGTGCTATTCGGCATCTTTGCTGCGGCCTGGCTGAAGGAAGACACGCTGACCTTGCGCAAGGTGCTCGGCTGCGTCTGCGGTTTTGTCGGCGTCGCGCTGATCGTCGGTCTGGGGCCGGTCAAACTTTCTCCCGAGGTGATTCTGGCAGCGCTGGCCTGCATTGGCGCATCGGCCTGCTACGGTATTTCAACGCCCCTGATGAAGCGCGCCATTGGCCGCATGCAACCTCTCGAAATCGCTGCCGGCATCCACGGCCTGTCCTTGCTCATGCTGCTGCCCGGCGCGGTCTGGAGCTGGCCGCAGGCGCAGTTCACGCCTGGCGCTCTGGCGGCGGTCGCCGTGATGGGCGTGGTGACCTCGGGCCTGGCCTACTGGCTGCACATCCGCATCCTGGTGCACGTTTCACCGGTGGCCGCCATGAGCCCGACCTTTTTGATCCCGATCTTCGGCGTCACCTGGGGGCATTGGTTTCTGGGTGAACAACTCAGCAGCGGGATTTATCTGGGCGGTGCCCTGGTGCTGCTGGCCAGCGCCTTGGTCACGGGTTTCAGCCCCTGGCAGAAATGGCTGGACGCCGTGGACGCCAAACCCTGAACTCAGGTATCGTCACTGCGAGCGCAGCGTGGCAGTCCATGCCGGGATCGGCCGCAAAGGCACCTTGACATCGCCGCACTGGGCACGCTGGCGCAGCGCATGCTCCATCACCACCAGGGCCAGCATGGCCTCGGCAATCGGCGTGGCGCGAATACCAACACAGGGGTCGTGCCGGCCTTTGGTGCTGACCTCGACCGACTGGCCCGAGACGTCAATCGACTCGCGCGGCGTCAGGATGGAACTGGTGGGCTTCACCACGATCGAGACTTCAAGATCCTGTCCGCTGCTGATGCCGCCCAGCACCCCACCCGCGTTGTTGGTCCTGAAACCCTGCGGCGAGAGCGAGTCGCCATGCGTGCTGCCACGCTGCGCCACGCTGGCAAAACCGGCGCCGATCTCGACTCCCTTGACGGCGTTGATGCCCATCATGGCGTAGGCAATGTCAGCGTCGAGCTTGTCAAACAGCGGTTCGCCCAGACCGACGGGAACGCCGCTCGCACAGACGCGAATGCGGGCACCGCAGGAGTCACCCGCCTTGCGCAAGCCTTCCAGATAGGCCTCGAGCGCCGACACATCCGCCACCGGTGCAAAAAACGGATTGTTGGGCACCAAGTCCCAGGATTCGAAGGGAATGACCAGTTCGCCCATCTGCGTCATGCAGCCACGAAACACGGTGCCGTACTGCTGGGCCAGCCATTTCTTGGCGACCGCGCCGGCAGCCACCATCGGTGCCGTCAGGCGCGCGCTGGAGCGCCCACCACCGCGCGGATCGCGAATGCCGTACTTCTGAAAATAACTGTAGTCGGCATGACCGGGGCGAAAGGTCTGCGTGATATTGGCGTAATCCTTGCTCCGTTGATCGGTGTTCTTGATCAGCAGGCAGATTGGTGTGCCGGTGGTTTTGCCCTCATAGACGCCGCTCAAAATTTCTACGGTGTCCGGCTCGTTGCGCTGCGTCACAAATTTGGAGCTACCAGGGCGCCGCCGGTCCAGGTCGCCCTGGATGTCGGCTTCGCACAGGTCCATCCCCGGCGGGCAGCCGTCAATCACGCAGCCAATGGCCGGACCATGGGATTCACCAAAGTTGGTGACCGCGAACAAGTTTCCAAAGGTGTTACCGCTCATGAGGCCGGATTATCCCAGACGCCTACCCATCCCGTGCGGCAGATGCAATGCAGCGGTGGCCTATGTTTGCGTCGGCTCGAATACAGCCTGCAAGGTCCGCAGCGTCTTCTCCAGAGTAGCACCGTGAATAGCACCCACCTTTTTTGCCAATCGCGACTTGTCCAATGTGCGAATCTGGTCCAGCAGAATCAGGCCCGATTTTCCCTGAAACGTGATGGGAATTCGAAAACCCGCAGCGCGCGACCCGGTGGTCATGGGCGCAACAATGACCGTGCGAAGGTAATCGTGCATTTCAGCGGGCGAGATCACGACACACGGACGAGTCTTCTGGATCTCGCTGCCGACCGTTGGATCCAGATTGGCCAGCCACACCTCACCGGTCCTGACCGACACAGCGCTCACCAGACCAACTCCGCGTCGCCCTCATTGGAAAATTCAGGCCACACCAACGCGTCATCTTGGGCCAAAGCGATGGCCTGACTGTCCTTGGCCCATCCTTCGCGCGGGTTGCGTTTGACAGGCCGGATCTCGATCACGCCGTTCTTCACCTGCAAGTCAGCCGTACCTTCAAGACCGACTTGCGAAAGAATCGGTTTGGGAATCAGGATGCCCTGCGAATTTCCCATTTTTCGGACTGCGACCTGCATGCTTTGACCCCACGAAAAGTAGGCACAATGTTAGCACGAAGCATGGATTGCTGCGCTCCGCTCGCAATGACGAATGCGCAAGCCGGATAATGAAGCCCTGTTCAGCAACGCACGAGGAAAACCATGTCCGGTTACTCTGACCCCGGCTTTGACACGCTGGCACTGCATGCCGGTGCCGCACCTGACCCGGCGACGGGTGCGCGCGCGGTGCCGATCCACCTCACCACGTCCTTCGTTTTCGAGTCCAGCGACCAGGCCGCGGCACTGTTCAACCTGGAGCGCGCGGGCCACGTTTACTCGCGCATCAGCAACCCGACCAACGCGGTGCTGGAGCAACGCATCTCGGCGCTCGAAGGTGGCATCGGCGCCATCACCACTGCCAGCGGCCAGGCGGCGCTGCACCTGAGCGTTGCCACGCTGATGGGTGCGGGCTCCCACATCGTGGCCTCCACCGCACTGTACGGCGGCTCGCAAAACCTGCTGCATTACACGCTGCGCCGCTTTGGCATTGAGACCACTTTCGTCAAGCCCGGCGACATGGACGGTTGGCGCGCTGCCGTGCGGCCCAACACCAAACTCTTCTTTGGCGAGACCGTTGGCAACCCGGGGCTGGATGTGCTCGACATCGAAACCGTCGCTGGCATCGCGCACGAGGCTGGCGTACCCCTGCTGGTGGACTCGACACTGACCTCGCCCTGGCTCATCAAGCCCTTTGAGCACGGTGCCGATCTGGTCTACCACTCGGCCACCAAATTCCTCAGCGGCCACGGCACGGTGATTGGCGGCCTGGTGGTGGACGGCGGAAGTTTTGACTGGGACAAGTCGGGCAAATTTCCGGAACTCACCGAACCCTACGAGGGTTTTCACAACATGGTGTTCAGCCAGGAGTCGACGGTAGGCGCTTTCCTGCTGCGGGCACGGCGCGAAGGCCTGCGCGACTTTGGCGCCTGCATGAGTCCGCACTCTGCCTGGCTGATTCTGCAGGGCATTGAGACGCTCTCCTTGCGCATGGAGCGCCACATGAGCAACACGCGCAAGGTAGTGGAGTTTCTCGCCGCCAACGCTTTCGTTTCGCGCGTCGGCCATCCGCTGCTGGAGAGCCACCCCAGCCACGCGCTGGCGCAAAAGCTGTTGCCACGCGGCGCCGGCTCGGTCTTCAGCTTTGATTTGAAAGGCAGCCGCGAGCAGGGCAAGAAGTTTGTCGAGACCCTCAAGGTCTTCAGCCACCTGGCCAATGTGGGCGACTGCCGCAGTCTGGTGATTCACCCAGCCAGCACAACGCATTTCCGCATGAGTGACGAGGCGCTGGCTGCGGGCGGCATCACGCAGGGCACGATACGCCTGTCGATCGGCCTGGAAGACCCGGAGGATCTGATTGACGACCTCAAGCGAGCCCTCAAGACCGCAGAAAAGGCAGGTGCATGATGGAACTCCTCGTCAACGGCAGCAAAACCTACTGCTACACCGGCGGCAAAGCTTTCGATGCTGCCAAGCCGACCGTGATCTTCATTCACGGGGTACTGAACGACCACAGCGTCTGGATTCTGCAGACGCGCTACCTGGCTAACCACGGCTACAACGTACTGGCGCTCGACCTGCCGGGCCACTGCCGCAGCGCCGGAGCACCGCCGGCCAGTGTTGAGGAAGCGGCTGACTTCATCATCGCCCTGCTGGACGCTGCCGGCGTTGAGAAGGCGGCACTGGTGGGCCACAGCTTTGGCTCGCTGATCGCACTGGAGGCTGCAGCACGCGCGCCGCAACGGGTCAGCCACCTGGTCATGGTCGGCACCGCCTACCCGATGAAGGTGTCGCCGCTGCTGCTGGAGAACTCGATCAGCCAGCCGATGAAGGCGATCGACATGGTCAATACCTTTTCGCACTCCACACTGGCACCACCGCCTTCGACGCTGGGGCCGGGCACCTGGCTTTACGGTGGCTCGCGCGCACTGATGAAGCGTGTGCTGGCGAGCAACAGCAGCGTGAACGTGTTCCACACCGGTTTCAAGGCCT
The DNA here is from genome assembly GCA_037132975.1 of Comamonadaceae bacterium. Taxonomy (GTDB): domain Bacteria; phylum Pseudomonadota; class Gammaproteobacteria; order Burkholderiales; family Burkholderiaceae_C; genus Rhodoferax. The sequence goes on along the minus strand of JBAXOZ010000148.1, from coordinate 1,487 downwards.
GTGACGACTACCGCAACGGCGAGGCAGCGATGGCGCAGGTGCAGGCGCCCACGCTGTTTGTCCTCGGACGTCAGGACCAGATGACGCCGTCCAAAGCGGCTCAGTCCCTGGTCAGCAAAGCCATCAAGGGACGGGTTGCGCTGCTCGACGCCGGTCACGCGCTCATGACCGAAGCACCCGACGGTGTGCTGTTTGCGATCCGCGATTTTCTGCGGACCTAGTGAGCTTTCCATAAATCATGACAGTCAGGATCGCCATTGCGAGGAGCGTAGCGACGCGGCAATCCAGGAAATCCGGAGGCATGGATTGCCGCGCTTCGCTCGCAATGACGTTTTCGTAGGTCAATACCTTCCCGCTTCCTGACAAACCACGTTCTTTACCGAAATCATTGAGGTTCCATATGAACAGTTCCTTCCCCATGCAACTCGACGCCAGGGCGATCGGAATTCTGAGCCAGGTCACCACCGCCACATTGACGACGCTGCTGCTGAAAAAAGGCTTGCGCAACGTCTGGCTGCGCGGCACGCGACCGCTGCGCGCCGGTCAGCCGCGTCTGGTCGGGCGCGCTTTCACGCTGCGCTTTGTGCCGGCGCGCGAGGACCTGGCCACGCCGGAGTCCTGGTCCTCACCGATTTCAACCCGCGCCGCGATCGAAGACATGCCGTCAGGCTGCATCGCGGTGGTGGACGCCATGGGTGTCACCGATGCCGGCGTCTTTGGCGACATCCTGTGCACACGCATGGTCAAGCGCGGTGTGGCCGCGCTGGTGACCGATGGCGTGGTGCGCGATGTCTCGGGCGTGCTGGGCAGCGGCTTGCCGGTCTGGTGCAGCGGTGCGGCGGCGCCACCGTCGGTTGCCGGCCTGACTTTTGTGGCTTGGCAAGAGCCGATTGCCTGCGGCGGTGTGGCCGTCTTCCCGGGGGATGTGGTGGTGGTGGACGATGACGGCGCGGTACTGATTCCGGCAGCGTTGCTGGACGATATTCTGACGCTGGCGCCAGAGCAGGAGCGGCTGGAGAACTGGATCATGCAGCAGGTAGAAAACGGTGCGGCGCTGCCGGGCCTGTACCCGCCCAACGCCGAGAACAAGGCGCGCTACCTGGCCGATACCGCGGGCAAGTAACACTGCACTCAAATTGCGTCACGCAGGCGCAACGCAGTCCAGTCGCCGTTCTTCCACAGGCTCTCAGTGCTCTCCTGCCGGCCCAATAGCAGCGCCTGCAGCAAAGGCGCCAGCGGTGTGGCGTCAGGATCGGCAAGCAACACATAGCGTGCCGCCTCGTCAGCACCCTGCTCCTGCAGCAAACCGATCCAGTCCAGCGTGCACAGGGCTTCGAGTACAGGCTCCAGTTGCAGGCTATCGACACGCAGCAGGGAGGCCAGAGGCTCGATGGCCAGACCTTTGACCTGTTCCGTCCTGGCGCGTTCGAGTTGCTGCAGGGCCTCCAGCGCCAGTTGAAACTGGAAGCCGGGCGTGCGACCGCGCA
>JBAXOZ010000147.1:0-6558 GCA_037132975.1 Comamonadaceae bacterium | reverse complement strand
CCCATGGCCACGCCGACGTGCGCGGCCTTGAGCGCCGGCGCATCGTTCACGCCATCGCCGGTCATGGCGACGATCTCGCCGTTGGCCTTGAGCGCCTGCACGATGCGCAACTTTTGCTGCGGGGCAATGCGGGCGCAGACGCTGACCCGCTTCATGCGCTGGCACAGTTCAGCATCGCTCAGACGTGCCAGTTCGTCACCCGTGAGCAACTGGTCGGGCTGGCTGACATCGAGTTGCGCTTGCAGCGCAATCGCATGCGCTGTGGCCGGGTAGTCGCCGGTGATCATCACGACACGGATGCCAGCGCTGCGGCATTCGGCCACCGCCTCCCTGATCTCGGCGCGCAGCGGGTCAGCCAGACCAAGCAAACCGACAAATTCAAACTCAAAGTCATGTTCGCCGGCGGGCCACTGGTCCCCGACAAAACGCGCCTGAGCCACGCCGAGCACCCGCAGACCCTTGGCAGCCATGGCGTCAACGGCAGCAGAAATCGGCGCCTGCGCTGCCGCATTGAGATGGCACAAGTCAATAATGGCCTCGGGCGCGCCCTTGGCCGCCACCACATGACCCTGGCCATCGCTCTCCAGCGCCTGCCAGACATGCGACATGGCGCGCAGCTGTGGCGTCAGGCCATATTCCTGCAGCAAGGTCCAGTCGCGGTGCAGGTGCTCCGTGTCTTTCAGGAAGTGCTGACCGAGGCGATGAAATGCCTTCTCCATCGGATCAAACGGGTCAGCCATGCTGGCCAGAATCGAGTACTCCACCAGCGTATGAAAAGCTTCCGGCAGCTGCGCCGTGCCGTCGTAGTCGACTGCCAGACTCTCACTGCCCGCTGGCGCGTTGACAGGCACGTACAGTTGCGTGACGGTCATGCGGTTTTCTGTGAGGGTGCCGGTCTTGTCGGCGCACAGCACCGAGGTCGCACCCAGAGTCTCTATGGCGGCAATGCGACGCGTCAAAACGTTCTGCTTGGACAGCCGCCAGGCACCGAGGGCCGGCAGCACCGTCAAGACCACGGTAAATTCCTGCGGCAGCAAGGCCATGGCCAGCGCGATGCCGGCCAGCAGCGCGCCCAGCCAGTCGCCACGCAGCCCGCCGTAGGCGACGATCAGGAACAGACTGGCAGCAAAGGCAATCATGGCCAGCACGCGCACCAGACGCGCCGTTTGCAGCTTCAGCGGCGAGCGCTCGCTGACAAGGGTCCCGAGCGCCGCGCCGATGCGCCCGATTTCGCTGCGCGCGCCGGTTGCCGTGACCCGCGCCGTGCCGTGGCCGCTCACCAGCAGGGTGCCAGAGTAGAGCCGAGCCTGCGCCTCGCCGCGCGCATCCGGATCGGCGAGCTTGAGCACCGGCACCGCCTCGCCTGTGAGTAATGACTCATCCACCTGTACTTCGTTGCCATCGAGAAGCAGCGCGTCGGCGGCGATGCGGTCGCCTTCTGCCAGCAACAGGATGTCGCCGCACACTACTTCGGCACCCGCGATGCGCTGTGGCTGGCCGTCACGCAGCACCCTGGCCCGTGGACTGGTCATGTCGCGCAGCGCCGCCAGCGCATGCTCGGTCTTGCCCTCCTGGTACAGCGTCAAGGCCAGCACCACCAGCACCAGGCCAAACAGGATCAGGCCTTCCTGCAGGTCGCCCAGCACCAAGTAGAGCGCACCAGCCGCCAGCAGCAGCATGAACATCGGCTCCTGCAGTGTCTCGCGCGCGATGGCGCGCAGACCGCGGCGCTGCTCACCGGGCAGTTCGTTGAGCCCGTCCTGTTGCAAGCGCTGTGCCGCTTGCGCCGTGCTCAAGCCTTCATCAGACGTCGGTAAAACCATTGTTTACCCCCTTCCACCATCAACAGATAAAGCACCAGCAAGGCCGTGAGCAAACCAAAGAACGCCAGCGGCAAGGGCGTGAAACCAAGATACGGCGCCAGCGGCGTGAAGGGCAGCGCCATGGCCGTCGCCACCACCGCCAGTGAGGTCGCCACCAGCCAGCCATTGGGGTGGCTGCGCAACGGATTGCGCCGTGTGCGAATCACAAAAATCACCAGCACCTGCGTGGCAATCGACTCCACAAACCAGCCGGTGCGAAACAGGGATTCATGCGCATCGAACAGCCGCAGCAGCAGATAAAAGGTCAGAAAATCAAAGAGCGAACTGATCGGTCCGATGGTCAGCATGAAGTTGCGGATAAAAGTCATGTCCCAGCGCTTGGGTTGCGCCAGATCTTCGGCGTCAACATTGTCCAGCGGCAAGGTAATTTCAGACACATCGTAGAGCAGGTTATTGAGCAAAATCTGCAGTGGGAGCATCGGCAGGAAGGGCAGGAACAGGGTGGCGGCAGCCATGCTGAACATATTGCCAAAATTGGAGCTGGTAGCCATCATGATGTACTTCATCACGTTGCCAAAAGTGCGCCGCCCTTCCAGGATGCCTTTGTGCAGCACCATCAAGTCCTTTTCCAGCAGGATCATGGCGGCGGCCTGCTTGGCCACGTCGACCGCACCCTCCACCGAAATGCCCACGTCGGCGGTGTGCAGCGAAGGCGCGTCGTTGATGCCGTCGCCCAGGTAACCGACCACATGACCGCGCACTTTCAGCGCCAGGATGATGCGGTTCTTCTGCGACGGGTTGACGCGGCAGAACAGATTCACATCAGCTACCCGTGCGCGCAGCGCATCGTCGTTCATGGCTGCGATCTCGGTACCGGTCAAGACACCATTGACAGGCACGCCGAGTTCGGTGCAGACGTGGCGCGTCACGCGCTCGTTGTCACCGGTCAAGATCTTCACCGCGACACCACTGGCCGCCATGGCCTGGAGCGCTTGTCCGGCACTGGCTTTGGGTGGGTCCAGAAAAGCCGCCAAGCCTGCGAACACCAGTTCACTCTCGTCCGATACCACCGCGTGCGGATGGTCCAGTGCCACATCGCGCCAGGCGATGCCCAAGGCCCGAAAGCCCTCCTGGCCCAGGCTGTCAAACAGGGCGTCGATGCGCGCGCGCGCCGGAGGGTCCAGCGCCACGCTGGCACCGCTGCTGCTCTGGTACCGCGTGCACAAGCGCAACACGTCCTCCGGTGCGCCTTTCACCACCAGGCGGCGCGCGCTTTCACGCTGCACCAGTACCGAGACGCGGCGCCGCTCAAAATCAAACGGCACCTCGTCAATCTTGCTCCAGCCAGACACATCAATTTCCTGATGCGCCAGAATCGCATCGTCTAACGGACTCTTCAGACCACTCTCAAAATAGCTGTTGAGATACGCCAATGCCAGCACCTGCGGGTTGCTCTGGCCGCTGGCATCGATATGCCGCTCGAGTCGGATGCGCGCCTCGGTCAGCGTGCCGGTCTTGTCGGTGCACAGCACGTCCATCGCGCCCATGTCCTGAATCGCCGAGGGCCGTTTGACGATGACCTTCAGCGCCGCCATGCGCAGGGCGCCGCGTGTCAGGGTCACCGAGACCACCATCGGCAGCAACTCCGGCGTCAAGCCAACCGCCAGCGCCACAGCAAACAAAAAGGACTCCAGCAACGGGCGCTCGAAGGCCACGTTCACCAGCAGGGTGAACAGCACCAGAAGCAAGGTCAGCCGCATGATCAACATGCCAAAGCGCCGCGTACCGATCTCGAAGGCGGTTGGCGGTGCGTCTGTGGCCAGACTGACCGCTATCTGTCCGAGCGCGGTGCTGCCCCCGGTGCGTCCGATCAGAATACGCGCCGAGCCGCTGACCACCGAGCTGCCCATGAAGACGCAGTCTGTGCTCTCCAATGCCCAGTCCTGCAGTGTTGCCTGCGTGTGTTCCGCTGCCGGCATGGCGGGTGGGCGCTTCTCAACCGGGAAGGGTTCGCCGGTGAGTTGTGCCTGATTCACGAAAAAGTCGTTGGCCTGAAGCACTCGGGCATCGGCCGGCACCAGGTTGCCAGCGGACAGCAGGACCACATCGCCCACCACCAGTTGCGTGACAGGCAGCTCCTGGATGCTGCCGTTCCGCAGCACACTGGCCGTGACCGCCACCTTGAGTGCCAATTGCTCCGCCGCGCGGCCAGCCCGATACGCCTGCACAAAGTCCAGCGTCACGCTCATCAGCACAATCAGTCCGATGATGAGGGCGCCTGTGAGATCCCCGGTCAAGGCAGAAACGCCGCTGGCCACCAGCAGCACCAGTACCAGCGGATTCTTGAAATGCGCCAGAAACTGCAAGACCACCGAGCGCTGCGTCGCCGGCGCCAACCGGTTCGCGCCGTATTGCTGGAGGCGCTCGCCAGCCTCGGCGCTGCTCAGTCCATTGTTCATCGTAATTGGCAGCTTACACCCAATGAACCAGCCCGTCCGTGCGCAAACGCAAGCCGAGCACAGGCGGGGGTCAGTACAGGCCGCGCTCTCGCGCCTGAAGCCTTGACAGGCCAAGCAGGGCATCGGTGAACGGTGTGGCCACGCCAGTCAGGGCACCCAGTTCCTTCACCACTGTGACCAGCGCATCGAGTTCGAGCGGCTTGCCGGCTTCCATGTCCTGCAGCATCGAGGTCTTGAAGGCACCGAGCTTGCGCGTGACGGCGTGCCGGTCTTCGGGTTGCTGCGCAATCGGGATGCCAATGCGTGCGCCGATCTCCTTGGCCTCCAGCATCACGCTGGAGACAAAGCCGCGCACCAGTTCGTCGTCCAGAATCCGGTCGGTCGTGGCACCGGTGAGGGCGCTGATCGGGTTGACGGTCATGTTGCCCCACAGCTTGTACCAGACGTCTTGTTGAATCTGCTCCGAAACACTGGCCTCGAAGCGCGCCGCCTGCAGCAGTGCCGCGAGTCGCGTCACCCGTTCACTCACTTGCCCACCCGGCTCACCAATGATCAGTTTGTTGCCAAAGTGATGCTGCACATAAGCAGGCTCGGCCGCGCAACTGGCGTGCACCACGCAGCCGATGACGCTGCTGCCGGGAATGGCTCTACCGATCTCGCCCGTGGGGTCCACCGCGCCCAGCAGTGTGCCTTCGAAGTGGCCACCAAAGCCCTGGAAAAACCACCAGGGCACACCATTCATGGCACTCAGCACGACAGTGTCAGGACCGATCAAGGGCGCGATGCAGCGCGCGACGTCGAGCAGGCCCGGCGCCTTGACGGCGATGACGACCAGGTCCTGCACGCCCAGTTGCGCCGGGTCCGCGCTGACCTGCACCGGCCAGGCGCTCTCGGCGCCACTCTCGCGCAGACGCAAACCGTGACGCTGCAATGCATCGAGGGTGGCACCGCGTGCCACCACGCTGACGCGGCAACCCGCAGCCGCCAAGCGTGCGCCGAGCCAGCCACCGATGGCGCCAGCACCGTAAATGCAGACCCTGTTGAAGGATTCAGAAGTCATCGTGAAACTGCTTTATTTTGCGCCCTAAGACTGCCTTAAGGCGCCGCGCCCAAGATCGCGGCATGGATTCACTTTATCAGAGAGGTTCAGCATGAATTTATTCCTTCGCCAGTTCATTCGTCAGTGGCTTTGCGTCGCGCTTGCGGCGCTGGTGCCCGTGGTGCTGGTTGCATTTCTTTCCATTCCCTACTCGCTGGGTGGGCATCCTGGCGATGCGCGCACCACCGTCGCGTCAGGCACTCAGCACATGACCTGATCGCTGCGTTGCCCTACACTTCGCAAATCATGAAATTCACTGAGTTCGCTGACGACGCCGAAGACACAGAGCACAGCCCGACCGAGCGCATGGCGGCGGCCTCGCGCAGCACCTGGGTCAGCGTTGGCGTCAATCTGGTCCTGACGATTGCGCAAGTGGTGGTCGGCGTCTTGGCCAAGTCCCAGGGCTTGATTGCCGACGGCATCCATTCGCTGTCGGACCTGGTGGCCGACTTCGTCGTGCTGCTGGCCAGTCATCACAGCAAGAAGGACGCTGACGCGGATCACCCCTACGGCCATCAGCGTTTTGAGACTGCTGCCTCGCTGGTACTGGGTACCCTGTTGCTGGTGGTCGGTGTGGGCATGCTGTGGTCGGCTGCGCGCAAGCTCGAAGCGCCCGAGACCGTGCAGACCGTGCATATCATTGCCTTGTGGGTAGCGGGTGGTGCCTTGATCGCCAAAGAACTCTTGTTCCGCTACATGTTGTCGGTTGCCAAACGCGTCAAGTCAAGCATGCTGGTTGCCAACGCCTGGCACGCCCGCTCTGACGCCGCCTCATCTTTGGTGGTGGGCATAGGCATCATCGGCAATCTGGCTGGCTACCCGATTCTGGACCCGATTGCAGCACTGATTGTGGGCTTTATGGTCACCCGGATGGGTTGGGGCTTTAGCTGGGACGCCTTGCATGACCTGATGGACCGCGCCGTGGACGAGCAGGAGGTGCAGGCGATTCGGGCAACCCTGCTGGAAACACCCGGTGTCAGTGACGTGCACGATGTACGCACCCGCAAGATGGGCGACATGATCGTGGTGGATGCCCACATTGAGGTTGACGCCAACATCTCGGTCGAGGCGGGCCACGATATTGCAGTGGAAGCCAGACAGCGTGTGCTGCAGCGGCACCGCGTGCTGAACCTGATGACGCATGTCGACCCCTGGCACCGCCCGGATCTGGATCACG
>JBAXOZ010000146.1:0-6605 GCA_037132975.1 Comamonadaceae bacterium | reverse complement strand
CCTGAGGGCGACTGCTCCAAGGTTCGGGGCTCCTGTCACAGGAGCCCCTTTTTTTTGCCTGGTCAGGGCGAGGTGCTTAGCGTGCACTGCAGGGCCGCGTTGGCCGGGCAGGGCCCGAGCCAACGCAACTGCGTAGCGCTGCCGGGTGGCAAGGACACACGCCAGCTTTGTGGTTGCGCCCGCGTCAGCTTGAAACTTCCCAGCGTGACCCAGCTGCCAGCGCTGGTGATCTGGTACTGCAAGGTATAGGTGCTGTTGGCGCGCAGGCTTCGGGTACTGATCAGGTACTGCCCGGCATCCACACTGAAACCCGGACTGTCCCGGAACGGTTGCGCCAGCGGCTCTCCAACAAAGAGCCCCTGGCCTGGCCATTGAACCGACTTCCAGTAGGCTTCAATCAGCGTGGCGCCTCGGTAATACTGGTCAATCAGCACAGAAGCCTTGGAAAACTTTTGCGTGTAATTGCAGGGCTCTTCCACGGTGCCATAGCTGGCGGTGGCGCCAGCGTCCAGCCAGCTGGTGATCGGCATCTGGCCGTTGCCGCCGGGCAGGTAGCCGCCGGTCGAGGTCAGGCTGTCGGCCATGGCGCCGGGCCGAAAGCTGTTGCTCGCCAGAGCCGGCGGCACACCCGCCAGCCCGGTGAAATAGAACAGCACATTGCTCTTGCCACTGATGCCGTCGCTGGCCGCGCCGGCCGAGTTGTCGATGTAACTCAGCTGCAGCCCGCTGTTGCCGGCCCACAGGCTGGGCAAGGCTGCGTAGTCGGTGTAGCGCACGCTGCGGTTGACATCGCTGGTTCGCAGCAGGTAGCCGTCCCCGGTGGGCAGACTGGCATCCGCCTGCACGCCCCGGTCAATCAGGGTCTTGGCGGCAGCCAGCGTGCTGGCTCCCAGCATCATGGACGGACGCAGCTTGTGGTCCACCCAGGGCTGCGCCGACTCGGAATCAAAGTACGGCGAAGCAGCGGTGCTGGCGCAGCTGTTGGCGCAGTACTTGGCATCAAAGCCCAGCGCCAACGCACTGGTGATGCTCATGGCACAACTGCCCACCACGCGCGACGGTGCGGTCCAGGTCAGCAAAGTGGCCTGCACGGTGCCGGGCAGCTTGGCATCGATCTCTGTCTTCAGCGCTGCAAATTCCGTCGCAGAAATGGTGTCTGCGCCCGTTGCCAGTGTGACCCGGATGACATTGGCAGCCGGAATGCCGCGCGCTGTCTGGTAATAGCTGGCAATCGCCTCCGACAGCGGGTCACCCGCCGCCACGATCACCGCCAGCTGACTGGCCGTGATGGCACGCGCGGGCAGGCTCAAGGTGAGACTTGCCGGAGTTACAGGAGTTACCGGGCTCGTCGCCGTCAAGCTGACCGTAGCGGCGCTGCTGCTGAGCTTGCCATCGCTGACAGTCAACGCTGCAACATAAGTGCCAGCCACATCCGCGGTGAAAGTGGGCTTGACGGCAGTGGGCGAAAGCAGAGCAGCGCCGCTACCCGCCGGCTTGGACGTGAGTGACCAGGAATAGGTCAGCGCGTCATTGTTGGCGTCCGTACTGGCACTGCCGTCCAGCGTGACCAGGGTTCCGGTCAGGACGCTTTGCGCGAGGCCCGCGTTGGCAACCGGCGCTGCGTTGACCGGAGTGACTGGCGTGACCGGCGTCGATGCAGAACCGCCGCCGCCACAAGTCGCCAGCAGCATGGTGCTCAGCAGAACCGAAAAAAATTTGATACGTGTTGGCATAGGGAGCTTGGTCGTCCGCGCCACCCTGTTGCGGGCGTCGCCAGCAGCAATCATAGTCAACTCAGATGTCCCGGCGCTGAAGTGCCAGTCGCGGCAAGGCAGCCTGGGCGTTCCCGCTGGTGGCACGGGCCAGTTCGGAAGCCTCGATACCGCGCAGTCGCGCCAGCTCGGCGCCTATGCGCGGCAACTCGCAGGGCTCGTTGCGTGCCTGCGCGAGGCCATCAGCGCGCTCAGCGGCGCTACGGTACAACCAGTGCGGCGGCATGTCCGGCGCATCGGTCTCCAGCACGATGGATTCGAGTGGCAAGGATGCGGCCAGACGACGCAGTTGCAGCGCGCGCTCGTAGGTCAGTGCACCCCCAAAACCCAGTTTCAAGCCCAGCGCAATGAAGGCTTGTGCCTGCTGTTCACTGCCATTGAAGGCGTGCGCTATGCCGTGCCACGCTTTGCCATCGGCCTGCGCGCGCAAACCCTTGAGCACGCGATCAACCGAGCGGCGCACATGCAGCAGCACCGGCAGATCATGCTGGCGCGCGAGCTTCAACTGCTCAACATAGAAATACTCCTGGCGCTCACGCAGCGGGGTGACGCAGAGCTCAGGCACAAAGAAGTCGAGCCCGATTTCACCGACCGCCACCAGTTGCGGATCCAAGCGATATTCCTGCAAGGCCTGATCGAGAAGGACCAGGTCACCATCCTGAGAATTTTCCACATACATCGGGTGAATGCCCAGCGCGTAGCTGTCACCGGTCTCATGTGCCAGTTCGCGAACCTTGGCGAAATCGGCGGCACAAACCGCTGGCAGGACGCAGTGCGCAACTCCAGCATCCGCAGCGCGCGCACGCACCGCCTGCACATCACTTGCAAACTCGCTCGCATCAAGGTGACAGTGGGTATCGATCCAGAAGCTCATACAGTCCAGTCCCTTGTCATCGTAGCCCAGTTCAGCGTACCGGTAGGATCAGGCGGATGGGGCGCTCAGCGCAGTGAGGTAAAGGAGGAGGCCGCAGGCCGGGGGACACGAACGGAGCTGAGTGCCCCGTCCGTCTGATCCGTCGAGCCACCAGCGCCCTCGAAACTGAAACACATCGAATACTTTCAGAGCAAATGAGAGAAGAGATACGATGGCGGCTATGGATGCCGTTGCCAGCACCAAAGAAGTCATCTTCAAGGCCGAGGGCCTGACCAAGATCTACCGCATGGGCGAGGTCGAGGTGCATGCCCTGCGCGGCATCGACCTGCTGCTGTACGCGGGCGAACTGGTGGTGCTGCTGGGGCCTTCGGGCAGCGGCAAATCGACGCTGCTCAACATCCTGGGCGGGCTCGATGTGCCCACGGCTGGCCACGTCTGGTACCACGGTGAAGACCTGACCAGTGCCAACGACGCCGAACTGACCGCTTTCCGGCGCGAGCACGTCGGCTTTGTGTTCCAGTTCTACAACCTGATTCCGAGCCTGACGGCGCGCGAGAACGTGGCTATCGTCACCGAGATTGCGCCGCAGCCGCTGGCGCCTGAAGAAGCGCTGACCATGGTCGGGCTGACCGATAGACTGGACCACTTTCCGGCACAACTCTCCGGCGGCGAGCAGCAGCGCGTGGCGATTGCCCGCGCCATTGCCAAGCGGCCGGTCGTGATGCTGTGCGATGAGCCGACTGGCGCGCTGGACTCCAGCACCGGCATCCGGGTGCTTGACGCTTTGGAGCAAGTCAACCGCACGATGGGCACGACCACGGTCATCATCACGCACAACGTGGACATCGCGCGCATGGCGCACCGCGTGCTTTACATGGCCGACGGGCGCATCGTGCGCGAGCAGGTCAATGCGCAGCGCATCGCGGCGCGGGAGTTGCACTGGTGAAAGCAGTGCATCGCAAGGCGCTGCGCGACCTCTGGCACCTGCGCGGTCAGGCGCTGGCGATCGCGGCCGTGATTGCAGCGGGCATTGCGATGCTGGTGATGTCGGCCGCCACCCTGCTCTCGCTGCAGGAAACGCGCGATCGCCTGTACCAGGACTACCGCTTTTCCGATGTCTGGGCCAGCGTCAAACGCGCACCGCTTGCGCTGGCCGAACGCGTCGCCGAACTGCCGGGCGTGGCAGAAGTCGAAACACGATTGACGACCGGGGCCAAGATCGAGCTGCCGGGTTACCCCGAGCCGATCGAGGCCATCGTGCAGTCGCTGCCGAATCAGGGCGAAGCCAGGCAGAACAGGCTTTACCTGCGCGCCGGACGCACGCTCTCGCCCTGGGCGCACGACGAAGTGCTGGTCAGCGAAGCCTTTGCCCAGGCGCACCGCCTGCAACTGGGAGACCGCTTGCGTGCCACGCTGTACGGACGCACCCAGTGGTTCAGCATTGTTGGTCTGGCCGTTTCGCCGGAGTACGTTTACCAGATCAAGCCCGGCGCCATGTTTCCGGACTACGAGCGCTATGCCATCGTCTGGACCAGTCGCCGCGCGCTGGAGGCGGCACTCGACATGAGCGGCGCCTTCAATCAACTCACAGTCAAACTCAGCCCCGGCGCCAACGAAAAAGACACGCTGGCCGCCATCGACCGCCTGCTTGTCAAGAGCGGCGGACGCGGCGCGCACGGCCGCATGGAGCAGCTCTCGTACCGCTTTCTGTACGAGGAGTTTCGGCAACTCGGCACCATGACGCGACTCTTTCCGGCGATCTTTCTGGCGGTCGCTGCCTTCCTGCTCAACGTGGTGTTCACCCGCCTGGTGGCCACCCAGCGCGATCAGATCGCCATTCTCAAAGCCTTTGGCTACAGCACCTGGGATGTGGCGCTGCACTACGGCCTGATCGTCTCGCTGATCGGCCTGCTCGGCGCCGCCATGGGCGTGGCCCTGGGCGCCTGGATGGGTACCGGCCTGGCCGCCATGTACCAGCTCTACTTCCGCTTTCCTTTTCTGGATTTTCACGTCAGCGTGCCGGTCGTGCTGTTGGGCGTTGCCGTGAGCCTGCTGGCCTCGCTGCTGGGCACCGCGCGCGCCGTTTTCGCTGCCGCCCGGTTGCCCGTGGCCGATGCCATGCGACCGGAAGCGCCGGAGCATTTTCGGCGCAGCCTGATCGAGCGGCTCGGCCGGCAGCGCTGGCTTTCGCAGTCCACGCGCATCATCTTTCGCCAACTGGACCGGCGCCCGGTCAAGGCACTGCTGACGGTGCTCGGTCTCGCGCTGGCCGGTGCCATCCTGATGATGGCGCGCTTTCAGGAGGGCTCCATCAACCACATGGTCGAGTTGCAGTACCGCTTGTCGCAGCAGTATGACCTGAGCGCCAACTTCATCGAGCCCGCACCGCGGCGCGCCGCCAATGAGCTCGCCGCCCTGCCCGGTGTGCAGCGCGTCGAGGGCCTGCGCCAGGTAGCCGTGCGTCTGAAAGCCGACCAGCGCGCGGTGCAGACTTCGATCCTGGGTCTGGCAAGCGACGGCCGGATGCGGGTCCCGATTGACACCAACCTGCGCCGTATCGCCCTGCCCGAAGACGGTCTGGTGATCAACGACTATCTGGCGCGCAAGCTCGGCGTGACAGTGGGCGACTGGCTCTGGGTCGAGGTGCTCGAAGGGCGCCAGGCCACGCTGCGCCTGCCCGTCACGCTACTGGTGAGCGAACCGCTGGGCCTGCAAGCCTACATGAAGCTGGACGCGCTGAACCGCGCGCTGGGCGACGGCGACCTTATCAGCGGCGTGCTGCTGGCGGTGCAGGACGGTACGCAGGATGCGGTTTTCAAGGAACTGGACCGCCGGCCCCGGGTCGTCGGCGCCGAGTCACGCCTGGCGTCGATCTCGGCGCTCTACAAAAGCATTGCGCAGATGACCGGCCTGTTCACCTGGATCTCCTTGCTGATGGGCGCAGTCATCAACTTTGGTGTGGTTTACAACTCGGCGCGCATTGCGCTGGCCGAGCGTGGGCGCGAACTGGCGAGCCTGCGCGTGCTCGGCTTCACGCAGGGCGAGGTCAGCTACATCCTGCTGGGCGAGCAGGCGCTGCTGGTGCTGCTGTCGATTCCGCTGAGTTTCGCCGCCGGCTATGGCCTGTCGTGGTTCCTGGCCTATAACCTGCAATCCGACCTGTACCGCGTGCCGGTCCACATCTCGGCCGCAGCCTATGCCCATGCGGCGCTGATCACCGTCATTTCTGCCTTGCTGTCGGCGCTGGCGGTGCGACGCCGCATTCACGCGCTGGACTTGATCGCGGTACTGAAAACACGCGAATGAAGCCAACCCTTCTGTCAACGGAGCAACCCTCATGACCATGAAAATTCCACGCAAACTCTTGATCTGGATGGTGGCCGCACTGGCACTGGCGCTGCTGACCTGGGCCGCGCTGCGCGAGCCGGTGCAGTTGGTCAGTGTCGCCACCGTGGCACGCGGCGCGCTCGAACAGAGTTTTCTGGAAGAAGGCAAGACGCGATTGAAGCAGCGTTATATCGTGACCGCGCCGCTGGCCGGGCAGGTGCGGCGCATCTCGCTGCAGCCGGGTGACGCGGTGCGCGCCGGGCAGGTGCTGGCAGAGATCGAGCCGGTCAGCGCCAGCCTGCTTGACGCGCGTGCGCGCAGCCAGGCGCAGGCCGAGGTCGCCAGCAGCGAGGCCGCGCTGCAAGCAGCACGCCAACGCATCAGCGCAGCAGAAAGCGCCAGTGCCGTGGCGCAAAAGGAGTTGCAACGTCTGGGCACGCTGGCCGCCAGCGGCATGGTCACCGCCTCCCTGCTGGACCAGACCCGTGCGCAGGCCGACAGCGCTGCCGCCGCACTGGGCACAGCCCGCGCCGACGTGCAGATGGCGCAGCAGCGCCTGCAGGGTGCACAGGCCATGCTCGCTGACGAGGGCCGCGCCGGACGCGGCAAGCTGATCAGCGTGACCGCGCCAG
>JBAXOZ010000145.1:0-6695 GCA_037132975.1 Comamonadaceae bacterium | reverse complement strand
CATCACGTCAACATCACGATGACGCAGGCCAAGGCGGTCAGCAACTACACCAATTCGATTCTGGCCAACATGGAAGTCACCGATGAGGGCTACGATGAAGCCATGCTGCTTGACGCCAACGGTTTTGTCTCGGAAGGCGCTGGCGAAAATCTGTTTGTGGTCAAGGGCGGCGTGGTTTACACGCCCGACCTGTCAGCCGGCGCCCTGAACGGCATCACGCGCAACACCGTGTTTCACATCTGCAAGGATCTGGGGCTTGAGGTGATCCAGAAGCGCATCACACGCGATGAGGTCTACATCAGCGACGAGGCCTTCTTCACCGGCACTGCGGCTGAAGTGACGCCGATCCGGGAGCTTGACCGGATTGAACTCGGCTGCGGTTCCCGCGGCCCGATCACCGAGAAGATCCAGAGCGCGTTCTTTGACATCGTCAATGGCCGCAATCCGAAATACTCACATTGGCTGACAAAGGTATCCTCATGAGCAAGTCCGTAATTCAACTGGCGGCCAAAGACCTGAACCATCAGGGTGGCGTGTTCTGCCCAAGTCCGCTGGCCGACATGAAACTCTGGAACAGTCACCCCAAGGTCTATCTGGACGTGGCGCACAGCGGTCAGGCCAAGTGCCCGTATTGCGGCAGCGTCTACCAACTCAAGGAAGGCGAGCACTTCGACGCTCATCACTGAGTGGCGATGAAACCAGGCGCGGACAGCCTGATCATCGCGCCCCAGTGGATAGGCGACGCGGTGATGACCGAGCCGCTGCTGCGTCGCCTGGCCGCGCGCGGTGAACGCCTGACAGTCGGTGCCTTGCCCTGGGTGGCAGCGGTCTACCGCTTGATGCCGCAGGTCAGCGAGGTGATCGAGCTGCCTTTTGCCCATGGCGGCCTGCAATGGCAGGCCAGGCGCACGCTGGCACGCAGAATCAGGGGCCGCTTTGACACCGCCTATGTCTGTCCCAATTCCCTGAAGAGTGCTTTGCTGCCGTTCTTGGCTGGCATCCAGCAACGCGTTGGTTACCTGGGTGAGGCGCGCTTCGGACTGCTGACGCAGCGCCTGCAAAATCCACCAAAGAGCCAGCGACCACCGATGGTGGCGTTCTATTCGGCCCTCAGTGGCGAGCGAAACCTTGATGGGGATCGGCCGCAGCTGCAAACCGACCGGGTCGCAGTCGAGCAGACACTGCAGCCATTGGGCCTGCCATGGGCTGGCTACTATGTGTTTGCACCGGGTGCCGAATTCGGTCCGACCAAGCGTTGGCCACCAACCCATTTCGCCGAACTGGCACGCCATCTGGAGCGTCCCGTCGTACTGCTGGGCTCAACCAAGGAATATGCGCTGTGCGAAGAAATCGCCGTGCCGGTGAACGCCTTGCAGTCTGGCAAGTGCCTCAATCTGGCCGGCAAGACGACGCTTACGCAAGCGTTCCATCTGATAGCCGCCGCCCGGTGCACCGTCAGCAATGATTCGGGCCTGATGCATGTCGCCGCCGCGCTGGGCGTAAGCCAGGTCGCAGTTTTTGGCTCCAGCAGTCCGCTGCACACGCCGCCGCTCAACACCAGGGCCGATGTGCTCTGGCTGAAGAATGAGCCCAACTACCTGCCTGCGCTGGACTGTGCCCCCTGCTTTGAGCGCAGCTGCCGATTCGGTCACACGCGCTGCCTGAGCGATATTTCAGCCAGCCAGGTGTTGCAACGCATAGAGAGTCTGAAGCGCGTCTGAAGTCCGAAAAAAAAGCCACCCGAAGGTGGCTTTGAAAAATCCCCCGAGGAGGACTCGTTGGAGTTTTGGCCTGAATCACTGTGACAGCAGTTGTGCCGACTTTAGCCAGCATCAGGTCACGGCGCTATCCCCCATTTGGGGGATATGGCGGCGATTCACTCGACTTTATGAGCTTTTTGACAATAATTCGCTCACGCCAAGTGGCAATGAAACAACAAATGAGGCGCCGCCGTCGGGGCGGTTCTCGCATTGCACCGTGCCGCCATGGCGAATGGCAATCGATTTGACCAGGGCCAAACCCAGGCCAACGCCGCCATCGCGTTCAGTGGCACCAGGCAGGCGGTAGAAAGGCTCAAAGATCCGCTCGCGCAATGCGGCCGGCACGCCGGGTCCACGGTCGCAGACCTGGATCACTGCGTGCGTAGCCGTTCGACTCAGTGCCACCGTGATTTCGCCTGCTGCGTGGCGACGCGCATTTTCCAGTAGATTGCGCATGACTCTGCGCAACAGTTTGGCAACGCCCTGCACCGACAGATCAGTATCGGTCTGATCCGGCCCGGGCAAAACCTCCAGTTCGGCACCGACGCGAGCACATTCCTCTGCCGCCATGCCAATCAGATCGACTGACTCGATCGTGCCCAAATCCGCCTCACGCGCATCGAGCCGACTGGCCAGCAGAATCTCCTCAATCAGCAAATCGAGCTCGCCAATATTGCGCGCAATCTCGTTCTTGAAGGCTGGCGAAGAGCCTGAGCCCATCAGTTCGAGTCCCATGCGGATACGCGTCAGCGGTGAGCGCAATTCATGTGAGGCGTTGGCGAGCAGGGACTTTTGCGATGCCAGCAGGGACTCATGTGACTTGATCAGATTCTCAATGCGTTCGGCCGCGTGGTTGAAACGTGCCCCCAGAAACGCCACCTCATCCTGCCCGTCCTCGGCGACGCGAACGGAGAGGTTTCCTTCGCCCCATTTTTCAACTCCGTCTTGCAAGAGCTCGAGGCGACGGGTGAGCTTGCGAATGATCGGATAGGTGGCCAGGGCGACCGCCAGCGCCACCAGCGTCAGCGTCCAGAAAAACCCGTACGGCGCCAGATTCCAGGCCGAGCGCGGCCCACGCGGCAACTGCATGTGGACGATCTGGCCGTCGAGCATCAGCACGACAAATTCGGGACCCGTACCACTCTGACTTTGCAGTCCAAACGACGGCGCCTGCGCTTCGGGCTCTCCCTGCGGATGGGCACCAATGCCGGCACCCGGGGGGCGACGCCGGCGCGAGTGGCCGTTGCCGATAATCTGCCCCGCTTCGTTGCGAATGACCACGTCACGCAGCGGCGGCTCCACGGTCAGTCGCCAGGCCCAGCCGACCAGAAAGGTCAGCACCGCCACGGCCAGCACCACTGCCAGCCAGATCCGCGTGTACAGGCGTTTCAGAAACACGCTGCGCTCAGTCCTGCTGGCGGGCGAACACGTAGCCCACGCCACGCACGGTCAGGATCCGCTTGGGGTCCTTGGCATCGAGCTCGATGGCAGCCCGGATGCGCCCCATGTGAACATCAATCGAACGGTCAAAAGCGTCGAGTTCGCGGCCACGCACCGCCTCCATGATCTGGTCGCGTGTCAGGACGCGCCCGGCCCGCTCGGCCAGCGCCACCAGCAAATCGAACTGGTAGGAGGTCAAGTCACAGGCCTGGCCTGCGACGCTGACGGTACGGGCGTCACGATCGATCTCGAGCGTACCAAAGCGCAGTTGCTTGCTGACCTGCGGTAGGCCCTCGCCACGACGACGCAGGACAGCGCGAATACGCGCCAGCAATTCGCGCGGCTCAAAGGGTTTGGGCAGATAGTCATCGGCACCAATTTCAAGTCCGATGATGCGGTCCATCGGGTCGCCTTTGGCGGTGAGCATCAGCACCGGTATTTGCGCCAGAGCGCCCGGCATGGACCGAATTCGGCGACAAACCTCCAACCCGTCCATATCCGGCAGCATCAGGTCAAGTATCACCAGATCGGGCGGGCTGGCCTGCAGGGCCTGCAAGCCACCGTGACCGTCGCCGGCGTGATGCACGGCAAAACCGGACTGGCCCAAATACTCGCCAACCATCTGGGCCAGACGCGCGTCGTCCTCAATCATTAGCAAGTTTTGACTCATGGATGCAGTCTAGGGCAGCACGCGCCCGAGTGCTTGAAGTAACAGTAAAGTTAAGTAAATGAAATCCGGCTCATGCTAGCGGGTTTTGATTCTTGAAGCCAGCGCTACCAGCAACAGCACCGGCACGCCGAGCAGGGCGGTTGCAACAAAAAAATCCTGATAACCGAAAGCATCAACATAGCGCCCCGAATAACCGGCAAGGAATTTTGGCGCCAGCAGCATCATCGAACTGAATATCGCGTACTGCGTGGCCGAATACTGGATATTTGTCAGGCTCGACATATAGGCAATGAAGGCGGCCGAGGCGATGCCGCTGGAGAGATTGTCGGCCGAGATCACGAAGATGAGCGCCGTCACATCGTGGCCACGACTGCCGAGCCAGGCAAACAGCAGATTGCTGGCAGCGCTGAGAATGGCACCGAGCATCAGCACGCGCATGACACCCCAGCGCAAGGCCATGGCGCCGCCGACGAAAGCACCGGCCAACGTCATGAGGACACCGTAGATCTTGGTGACCGCCGCCACCTCATCCTTGCTGTAGCCCATATCGACATAAAACGGATTGGCCATGATGCCCATCACGACATCGCTGATGCGATACACCGCAATCAGCGCCAGAATCAGCGCCGCCTGCTTGCCATAGCGTCGCAGAAAATCGGCAAAAGGCTCGATCAGGGCACTGTGCAGCCAGGCCCGCACGCTGCTGGCTTTGGCTCTGGGACGGGGCGCGGGTTCAGACGACAGCAGCACCGTCAGCACACCCAGCAGCATGGAGGCTGCCATCACCAGATAGGCACGCTGCCAGGCCCCGTGCTGATAATTCGCGACGCCCGCCACTTCGGCGCGTGCAGCGAGCCAAAGCACTCCGGCGCCGGCCCAGATCATGGCCAGGCGATAGCCGGTCTGGTAGGCTGCAGCAAGCGCTGCCTGACGCTCGCTGCCGGCCGACTCGATACGAAAAGCGTCCAGCGCAATGTCCTGCGTTGCCGAACCGACAGCCACCGCCAGCGCGCCCCAGACCACCGGCTGCAGGGCCACGCGCGGATCGTTGAAGGACATCGCGACCAGCCCGGCCATGATGCACAGTTGCGCCAGCAGCAGCCAACTGCGCCGCCGCCCGAGCCAATTTGTGAGCAGTGGAATGGGGAGCCAGTCCACCAGCGGTGCCCAGAGCCACTTGAAAGCATAAGCCAGGCCAACCCAGCTCAGGTAGCCAATGGTGGTGCGGTCGATGCCGGCTTCGCGTAGCCAGAAACTCAGCGTACCGAGCACCAGCAGCAGGGGCAGGCCGGCAGAAAAACCCAGCGACAACATGCGCAAGGTGGCCGGTTCCAGATAAACCTTGAAACTGGCAAGCCAGCCGGGCTTGATTTCACTGAGCTTGGGTGCACTTGCTGTCATGCGTGAATAATACGCGTAGCCCCTCACCCCACCTGATGCCCAGCATGCCCCTCGATTCAGTGCAACCGAAACACGCACACCGCTTGCGCGCCCGCACTCTGCTGCTGCCCGTCCTGGCGTTGGCCCTGTCGAGCCTGGGACTGCCGCAGGCGTTGGCGCGCGAGGGTGTTGACGTCGGCAACAACTCCGCATTCAGCAGACTGGTCCCGGCCGACAGCGTGGAGCGCTCAGCGGCGCAGCAATACGACCAGATGCTGCGGCTGGCAGGCAGCAAGAACGCCCTGGCGGGTAAAGAGCAAGCCCAGCTGAAGCGTCTGCGCGCGATTGCCCAGCGCATCATCCCCTTTGCCGCCGCCTGGAATCCGCGCGCCAAAGACTGGCGCTGGGAGGTCAACCTGATCGGCAGTCAGCAAATCAATGCGTTTTGCATGCCGGGCGGAAAAATCGCCTTTTACAGCGGCATCCTGCAGCAGCTCAAGCTCTCGGATGACGAGGTGGCGATGGTCATGGGACACGAAATCGCCCATGCGCTGCGCGAGCACGCCCGCGAGCGGATGGGAAAGAGTGCCGTGACACAAGGCGCGGCGCGAATCGGCGGCGCAGTTGCAGCCGGTGTTCTTGGTGTAGATCCGCGCCTGACGGACGGTCTGGCGCGAGGTGGCGCCAACCTGTTGACGCTGGAATTCAGCCGGGAGGACGAATCCGAAGCCGACCTGGTCGGTATGGAGCTGGCGGCGCGTGCCGGATACGACCCGCGATCCGGCGTCAGCCTGTGGGAAAAAATGGGGGCAGCCAGCAAGGGCGCGCCGCCGCAGTGGCTCTCCACCCACCCCTCAGGCAAATCGCGCATCGCCCTGATTGAAAAAAATCTGCCCAAAGTGATGCCCTTCTATGAACGCGCCAGCAAGGACCGACCCTCAAGTTCGGGTGGCTGGTAGACTTCCGCGAATGAAATCGATTTTGTCACTGCTGCTGTTCTGCCTTGTCAGCTCTTCATCGCTGGCGCTGGCAAAAACGCCGGGTGAGGTCGAGATTGGCGGAACCCTTCGCGACATACAGATGCAGGGTTTGTCCGGGCCGCCGCGCAAGCTGTCGGAGTTTCGCGGCAAGCCGCTGATCATCAACGTCTGGGCCAGCTGGTGCGGTCCGTGCCGTCAGGAAATGGGGTCGCTGGAGCGACTCTCGCGCAGCAAGCTTGGCAAACAGCTGACGATGATTGGCATTTCAACCGATGACTACCCGGACGCTGCCAAGGGCTTCCTGACTAAATCGAGAACCACTTTCAGCCATTTCATTGACAGCAGACTGCAGCTCGAAAACATGTTGGGCGCCGATCGCCTGCCATTGACGCTGCTGGTGGATGCACAGGGCAAGGTCGTTGACAAATACTACGGCGCCCAGGAATGGGACAGCCCGGAAGCGCT
>JBAXOZ010000144.1:0-6726 GCA_037132975.1 Comamonadaceae bacterium | reverse complement strand
CGCCGCTCTGGCGCAGCAAATTCATCGTGGCTGCGATCGCTCTGGGCTTTGTCGCGCTGGCAGCGCGTGCTGCCTATATCCAGGTCTATGCGAATGACTTCTTTCAGCGCCAGGGCGAAGTGCGTTTTGCCAGAACACTGGAGTTGCCAGCCAATCGTGGCCGTATTCTGGATCGCAACGGCGTCATTCTGGCTTCCAGTGTGCCGGCTCCCAGTATCTGGGCAATTCCGGAAGACATTGAACGCGATCCGGCTCAGTTGCACAAGCTGGCCGGTTTGCTGGAAATGCCTGTGGCAGAACTGGGCAGGCGTCTGGAGAATGAAGACAAGACCTTTGTCTGGCTCAAGCGCCAGGTTGATGAGTCGGTGGCGCAGCAGATCATGGCTCTGCAGCTCAAGGGCGTCTATCAGCGCAAGGAATACAAGCGTCAGTACCCGGAAGGCGAAGCCGCTGCGCACGTGGTTGGGTTTACCAATGTCGAGGATATCGGGCAGGAGGGCGTTGAGCTGGCCTTCAACAAGGAACTGTCCGGTCGCAGCGGTTCACGCCGTGTCATCAAGGACCGCCTGGGGCGCGTGGTGGAGGATGTGGGCGAACAGATTGCACCGGTTGATGGTCCGGACCTGCAACTCAGCGTGGACAGCAAGGTGCAGTTTTTCGCCTATCAAAAACTGCGTGACGCCGTGTTGCTGAACAAGGCCAGGGCGGGCAGTGTGGTGGTGCTCGATGTCATTACCGGTGAAGTACTGGCGTTGGCCAATTACCCCAGTTACGTACCTGGAAAACGGCAGAATTTGAGCGGTGAGCAGTTGCGCAACCGGGCGCTGACGGATACCTTTGAGCCGGGTTCGGTCATGAAACCTTTCACGATCGGATTGGGTCTGGAAACGGGACGCGTTACGCCACAGACCCTGATTGATACGGGTAATGGAAAGCTGACCATCACCGGCTCGACGATTTCCGACTCCCATCCGAATGGCGTGCTCACGGTGGAGGGTGTGATTCAGAAATCGAGCAATATCGGCACCACCAAGATCGCCATGCAGATGCAGCCACGCGAAATGTGGGAGATGTTCTCGAGTGCCGGGTTTGGCCAGAAACCACAGATCAGCTTTCCGGGCGCGGTGTCGGGCAAATTGCGACCCTACAAGACCTGGCGCCCGATCGAACAGGCCACCATGTCTTACGGCTATGGTTTGTCGGCTTCCCTGTTCCAGATGGCGCGTTCCTACACGGTCTTTACGAACGACGGACTGATCATCCCGGTGACCATGCAAAAGAGCGCGGAGCCGGCGCTGGGGGTGCAGGTGCTGTCGCCGCGCACCGCCGGGCAGGTGCGCAAGATGCTGCAGATGGCTGCCGGCCCGGGCGGCACCGGGCAGCGGGCGCAGACCATCGGCTATTCGGTTGGCGGCAAATCAGGTACCGCTTACAAGCTATTGGGCAAGAGTTACGGCAGTGCTGGCAATCGCAAGTACCGGGGCTGGTTTGTCGGTCTGGCGCCGGTGGAAAAGCCGCGTGTCATTGTCGCCGTGATGATCGACGAGCCGAGCGCCGGACAGTACTACGGCGGTGCCGTGGCCGCTCCTGTGTTCAGCGAAGTAGTGCAGCAGACCTTGCGCATGATGGGGGTTGCGCCCGACATGGCAGTCAAGCCCCAGATCATGGCCAAGACGGAAGAAGAGAGCTTTTGATGCTTGACTTCTCTACCCCGTCCGATGCCGCCTGCTGGCTGCGGGAGCACGTCACGGGCACACTGCAAAGTGACAGCCGCCGGCTGCAAGCGGGCGACGGTTTCATCGCCTGGCCGGGAGCCGCCAGCGACGCGCGTCAGCATGTGGCAAGGGCTCTGGCGCAGGGTGCAGCGGCGTGCCTGGTAGAGAAAACCGGTGTTGAGACCTACGGCTTTAGCGACCCGCGCGTGGCCAGCTACAAAGAGCTCAAAGCTGCCAGCGGCCCCATCGCAGCGGCCTATTTCATGCAGCCATCGCAGCAGCTCAAGTTGCTGGCGGTCACCGGCACCAATGGCAAGACGTCCAGCGTCTGGTGGCTGGCCCAGGCCTTGTCGAATCTGAAGCAGGTGGCGCCCGTGCCTTGCGCCATGGTCGGTACGCTGGGCGTGGGCCGTCCGCCCGTCGTGCAGAGCACAGGTTTGACGACACCGGATCCGGTGCTGCTGCAGAAAACGTTGCGTGAGTTTGTCGATAGCGGTGTTGTGGCTTGCGCCATCGAGGCGTCCTCCATCGGCCTGGCCGAGTCGCGCCTGCAGGGCTGCCAGATTCACAGCGCCCTCTTTACCAATTTCACGCAGGACCATCTCGATTACCACGGCAGCATGCAAGCCTACTGGCAGGCCAAGCGCGAATTGTTTGCCTGGCCAGGTTTGCGCGCGGCAGTGGTCAACGTCGATGATCCAAAGGGGCTCGAATTGCTGGCCTCGCTGGATGCGACTGCGCTCGACGTCTGGAGCTTGTCCTGCCTCGGACCGGCCAGGCTGCAGGCCTGTGACATCAGCCACGAGGCGCGCGGTCTGCGCTTCACCGTGCGTGAGCGTGGCGCTGACGACGCGGCGCCAGCCCACGTGCTGCAAACCAGTCTGATCGGTTTGTACAACGTTTCCAATCTGCTTGGCGTGCTGGCGGCGATGCGCTCCATCGGTGTGCCGCTGACGGCCGCGCTGGATGCCTGTGCCGCGTTGGCGCCGGTGCCGGGTCGCATGGAGTTTGTTGGCCAGCCCGGCCAGACGCTGGTCGCGGTGGACTATGCACACACGCCCGATGCCTTGGCGCAAGCACTGCTGGCCTTGCGGCCGGTAAGCCGCCAGCGCGGCGGGCAGTTGTGGTGTGTCTTCGGCTGCGGCGGCGACCGCGATGCCACCAAGCGCCCTCTGATGGGCGCCATGGCCGCCAGCTACGCCGATCAGGTGGTGCTGACCAGTGACAACCCGCGCAGCGAAAAGCCCGAGGCGATCATCAGTCAGATACTGCTCGGCTGCAGGGGCCAGCGGCCCCGGATCGTCGAGCCCGATCGTGCCCTCGCCATCGCGCAGACCCTGGCGCAGGCAGCGCCGGAGGATGTCGTGCTGTTGGCTGGCAAGGGGCATGAGGATTACCAGGAGGTGGCGGGCCGGCGTCTGCCGTTTTCTGATCTGGAGCAGGTGCGCCGTCTTCAGGGCAAGCCCCTTGTGCAGCCGATCGAGGGTGAGGTGGTGCATGGCTGAAATGCTCAACCTCCTGCAGGCACAGCAGTGGCTTGGCGCGGCGCGCCTGGTCGGTGACTGCGCTGGCGCCGCCGCCGTGGGCTTCCTGCGCGTGCACAGCGACACCCGCACGCTGGAGCCGGGCGACCTCTTTGTGGCGCTGCGTGGTGAGCGCTTTGATGCCAATGACTTCCTTGTTGAGGCCAAGGCCAGGGGAGCGGTGGCAGCACTGTGCCAGGGCGATGCGGATGAACGTCTGCGAGCCGCCGGTCTGCCAGGGTTGGTGGTGGCTGATGCGCAGCAGGCGCTTGGCCTGCTGGCAGCGAAGTGGCGTGCGCAGTTCACGCTACCGGTGATCGCAGTGACCGGCAGCAATGGCAAGACCACCGTGACGCAGATGATCGCGTCCATCCTGCGCACCTGCAAGCCCGAGGCCTGGCTGGCCACCCAGGGCAATCTGAATAACGCCATTGGGGTGCCCCTGAGCGTGCTGCGTCTGCGAGCACACCACGAACTGGCGGTATTTGAACTGGGCATGAATCACCCCGGGGAAATTGCACAGTTGGCGGCCATCGTGCAGCCGACGGTGGCCCTGGTCAACAATGCGCAGCGCGAACACCTGGAGTTCATGGCCACGGTGGCGGCAGTGGCGCAGGAGAACGGCTCGGTGATCGACGCCTTGCCAGACGACGGTACGGCGGTGTTTCCGTCGGACGACGCCTTCAGCGCGCTCTGGCTGGCCCGGGCTGGTGTGCGCTCGGTGACCCAATTCAGCGCTGCCGCCGGGGCGCTCGCTGATATTCGCTGTACCGCAGCCAACTGGTCGGGCGAAGCCTGGCAAGTGACGCTGGCCACAGCGCAAGGCGTGCTGCGGTATGCCCTGCACATTGCCGGTCTGCACAACGTGAAAAACTCGCTGGCGGCCGTGGCTTGCGCGCTGGCCGCTGGCGTGAGCTTGCCGGCCATCGCAAGGGGCCTGGAAGCGTTCGAGCCGGTAAAGGGGCGCTCGCGTGCACAGCTGCTCAAGTGCGGTGGCCACGCGGTCACGCTGGTGGATGACAGCTACAACGCCAATCCGGATTCAGTCCGCGCCGCCATCGAAGTGCTGGCCACGTTGCCGGCACCGCGTCTGCTGGTGTTGGGGGATATGGGTGAAGTGGGCGACCAGGGTCCGGCGTTTCATGCCGAAGCCGGCGCACTCGCGCGCAGCCTGGGTGTGGACGCCTTGTTCACCCTGGGGGATCTCTCGCAGGCCGCCGCCAGCAGTTTTGGCGCGGGCCGCCACTTCGGCGACATGGCTTCGCTGCAGCAGGCCGTGTTGGCGCAGTTGAATCGGGTCGGCAGTGTGTTGGTCAAGGGTTCACGCTTCATGAAGATGGAGCGCGTGGTGGCGGCACTGACGGACCACGTCGTCCAAGACAAGGAAGAAATAAATGCTGCTTAGCCTCGCTCAATGGTTGCAGTCGCTGTCGCCGGAATTCGGGCACTTCCGGGTCTTTCAGTACCTGACCTTTCGCGCTGTCATGGCGGCATTGACGGCGCTGCTGATCGGCCTGGTGGCCGGCCCGTTTGTCATTCGCCGCCTGGCCGAACTCAAAATCGGGCAGCCGATTCGCGGCTACGGCATGGCCTCGCACCTGGTCAAAAGCGGCACGCCAACGATGGGTGGTGTCCTGATCCTGTTGTGCATCGCGGTGTCCACGCTGTTGTGGGCCGATCTGAGCAACCGCTTTGTCTGGATTGTCCTGCTCGTCACGATGGGCTTTGGTGCCATCGGCTGGACCGACGACTGGCGCAAGGTGGTGGACAAGAACCCGGAGGGCATGAATTCGAGGGAGAAATATTTCTGGCAATCCGTGATCGGCTTGCTGGCGGCGCTGTACCTGGTGTTCAGCATTTCGGAGAACTCGAACTGGCGCGTATTGGAGCTCTTTTTCAAATGGGTGCAGTCGGGTTTTGACCTGAACCTGCCGCCCAAGGCCGGTTTGCTGCTGCCCTTCTTCAAGGAAATCAGCTACCCGCTGGGTGTGCTGGGTTTTGTCATTCTGACTTACCTGGTGATCGTGGGTTCCAGCAATGCAGTGAACCTGACCGACGGGCTCGACGGTCTGGCCATCATGCCGGTGGTGATGGTGGGTGCCTGCCTCGGAATTTTTGCCTACGTTACCGGCAGTTCGGTTTACTCCAAGTACCTGTTTTTCCCCTACATCCCCGGTTCGGGCGAGTTGTTGATCTTCACCTCGGCCATGGCGGGTGCCGGTCTGGCCTTTCTGTGGTTCAACACGCACCCGGCGCAGGTCTTCATGGGCGACGTCGGCGCGCTGGCGCTCGGTGCCGCACTGGGCACGATTGCCGTCATCGTGCGTCAGGAAATCGTGCTTGCCATCATGGGCGGCATTTTTGTGGTCGAAGCGCTGTCCGTGATGCTGCAGGTCAGCTGGTTCAAGTTCACCCGCAGGAAGTATGGCGAGGGTCGGCGCATCCTGAAGATGGCGCCGCTGCACCATCATTTCGAGAAGAGTGGCTGGCAGGAGACCCAGGTGGTGGTGCGCTTCTGGATCATCACCATGCTGCTGTGCCTGGTTGGCCTGTCAACCCTCAAGCTAAGGTAAAAGGAATGACCGGCACGCCTTCTTCACTGCACGGGCAACACGTCCTGATCCTGGGCCTGGGTACGTCCGGCCTGGCGATGGCGCGCTGGTGCACGCGTGAAGGCGCGCGGGTGACGGTGGCAGACACGCGCGCCGAGCCGCCGCAACTCGCCGCATTGCAGCACGAGTTGCCGGCCGCGCGTTTTGTTCATGGACCTTTTAGTGCCGCACTGATTGAGGGCAGCGATGTCAAGGCGGTCTATGTCAGTCCTGGCTTGACGCCGCTCGAATGCGCACCGGTGTCGGATGCGGCACGCGCCATCGGACTGCCGGTGGCGGGCGAGTTGCAACTTTTTTCGCAGGCCCTGGCAGACCTGCGCGCCACGCGCAATTACGTGCCCAAGGTGCTCGCCGTGACCGGCACCAACGGCAAGACGACCGTGACTTCCTTGACTGCACAGCTGGTGGCGCGCGCCGGCAAGACCGTGGCGATGGCCGGCAATGTCGGGCCGACGCTGCTCGATACGCTGACGGCACAGCTCGACGCCGACGCCCTGCCCGAGGTCTGGGTGCTGGAGCTGTCAAGTTTTCAGCTGGACGCGGCATCTGGCTTCGAGCCCAGCGTGGCGGCGCTGCTCAATATCACGCAGGACCATCTTGACTGGCATGGCTCCATGCCGGCCTACAGCCGTGCCAAGGCCGGTATCTTTGGTCAGCAAGCGCTGCTGGTGCTCAACCGCGACGATCCCGTAGTGATGGAATTGTTGAGCCCCGCCGGGCCGCCCCAAGGGGCGAAGGCCCCCTCGGGGGGCAGCGCAGCACATGCAATGGCAAGCCCCGGGATGAGCGGGAGCGAGGAACGCAGGGGGGCGAGGCCGGTGAAGGGCAAGCTGCAGAAACCGCAGTACCGTTCTTTTGTCACGTTTGGCGCCAACC
>JBAXOZ010000143.1:0-6862 GCA_037132975.1 Comamonadaceae bacterium | reverse complement strand
GCAGGGTTCTGGCCCGGCTCGCGGGTTTTGACCGTGTCAGCCACGAGTTGGGCCAACTCGGTAGTGCTTGAAATTGCACCCCGCTCCTGTCGGCGAGCAACAATCGCCTTTGCAATCGAGCCAGCAAACCGTTCTTCACCGTAGTCACGTATCACCTCCGCAATTTTTTCAACTTCTGCCGTCTGCAGCCACTGCGCCACACTGATTCCCCGCGTGCTGTCCATGCGCATGTCCAGCGGACCTTCAAACCTGAAACTGAAGCCCCGCAACGGGTTGTCGATCTGGGGTGAACTGATACCCAGATCGAGCAGCACGCCGGCGATGCTCGCCTTTGGCAACTCTGCCAGCTGCGAAAAGCCCTGATGCCGGATAGAAAAGCGGGAATCATGGATGCTGGAGGCCTCAAGCAGCGCTTCTGGATCCTTGTCAAACGCTATCAAACGCCCTTGCGCTTGCAGCCGGGAAAGAATCAGGCGGCTGTGGCCGCCGCGCCCAAAAGTGGCATCCACATAAGTCTGGTTGGTAGCGCTTGAATCGTCGCTCGCGTCCGGGTTCGTGAACAGAGCGTCAACAGCTTCGTCCAACAATACGGTGGTATGTTTCCATGCGGTGTCCACCGTCGGCCTTCAGAAAGAAAACTCTTTAAAGACGTCAGGCATGTCGCCCTGCATGGCTTTGGCTTCCTGGGCGTCGTAAGTCGCCTTGTCCCAAAGCTCGAAATGGTTGCCCATGCCCAGCAGCATGGTGTCCTTGGCGATGCCTGCCGCCTGGCGCAATTCAGGTGACACCAGGACGCGTCCCGTGGCGTCCATTTCCACATCCATCGCATTGCCGAGAAAAATCCGCTTCCACCACTGCGCAGACATCGGCAGGGCGGCAATGCGTTCGCGAAATTTTTCCCACTCGGGGCGCGGAAACACCATCAGGCAACCGTGTGGGTGTTTTGTGATCGTCAACTGCCCCGCCGCCGTGGCGCTCAGGACGTCACGGTGCCGGGTCGGTACAGACAACCGGCCCTTGCCATCCAGACTCAATGACGAAGCACCTTGAAACACCGCGGCATACCCTTTCGTTGCGGAAACAAAAAAACCAGTGGCGCCAACACACTTTTCACCACTTAATTGCACTTTTTTGCACTGTACCAGTAAATGCCGACCGCGCAAGCCCGCTTGCAATAATTTTTTTCAATGAAATCAAGGACTTAGAACCGATTTTGAAGCATTTTTTGCAGAGAAAAACGTTCAAAATGAAGGACTTAGCTCACGATGTGAATGTGATGCCTCAAGGGTGGGGTCGTTTAACAGCCCGGTATCAGTTGGGGACAGAGCTGAAGATCTGTCCCGCAAGGTTACAGGATATACCTCGAAAGATCTTCGTCGCGGCTCAGTTCGCCGAGTCGCTCATCAACGTAGGCTGCGTCAACCAGAATGGTTTGTCCGGCCAGATTGGCGGCATCGAAGCTGACCTCGTCGAGCAGCCGCTCCATCACGGTGGAGAGCCGACGCGCACCAATATTTTCGGTCCGCTCGTTGACCTCAAAGGCGATCGCGGCCAGGCGTCGGATGCCAGCGTCCTGAAACTCGACATGCACGTCTTCTGTGGCCAGCAGAGCCTGGTACTGCTTGACCAGCGAGGCATGGGTCTGCGTCAATATCGCGACAAAATCCTCGACCGACAGAGACTGCAACTCAACGCGAATCGGAAACCGGCCCTGCAGTTCCGGAATCAGGTCACTGGGCTTGCTCAGGTGAAAGGCCCCAGAGGCGATGAACAGGATGTGGTCGGTCTTGACCATGCCGTACTTGGTAGACACGGTGGTGCCCTCCACCAGCGGCAACAGATCGCGTTGCACGCCCTGGCGCGACACTTCAGCGCCATTGCCTTCGGAGCGCGAGGTCACCTTGTCAATTTCGTCAATGAACACAATGCCGTTTTGCTCGAGCATGTACAACGCCTGCGTCTTGATGTCTTCCTCGTTGACCAGTTTGGCCGCTTCTTCATCAACCAGTAATTTCATCGCTTCGGGGATCTTGAGCTTGCGGGTCTGGCGCTTGGCTTGACCCATTTGACCGAACATGCCACGCAATTGCTCGGTCATTTCTTCCATGCCAGCCGGACCCATGATCTCCAGTTGCGGCGCTGGCTGGGATACCTCTATTTCAATCTCTCGCTCAGCGAGTTGCCCCTCGCGCAGCTTCTTGCGAAAGACCTGCCGCGCCGTGCTCTCTGGCTCGTTACTGGGTAACACACCAAATTCGGCGCGAGGTGGCGGAATCAGAATATGGAGGACCCGCTCCTCGGCGGCGTCTTCGGCACGCACGCGCACCTTCTTCATTTCGGCAACGCGCGTCTGCTTGACCGCTATGTCAGCGAGGTCGCGAATGATCGCATCGACGTCCTTGCCAACATAACCCACCTCGGTAAATTTGGTTGCCTCCACCTTGATGAAAGGGGCATCTGCCAGGCGTGCCAGGCGACGCGCAATTTCGGTCTTGCCAACGCCGGTGGGGCCTATCATGAGGATGTTCTTCGGTGTGATTTCAGCGCGCAGTCCGGGCTCCACCTGCTGGCGCCGCCAGCGATTGCGCAGGGCAATCGCGACGGCTCGCTTGGCCTGATGCTGGCCAACAATGTGCTTGTCGAGCTCGACAACAATTTCCTGGGGTGTCATGGTCGCGCTCAGTCCCCCAGGGTTTCAACGATGTGATTCATGTTGGTGTAGATACAAAGTTCGCCGGCAATCTCCAGCGATCGCTTGACAATATCCGGCGCCGACAACTCGGTGTGATTGAGCAGCGCAATCGCCGCTGCTTGCGCGTAAGCGCCACCGGAGCCGATCGTCACAATGCCATTCTCGGGTTCGAGCACATCGCCATTGCCGGTGATGATCAGTGAGGCTTCGGCATCGGCCACCGCCAGCATCGCTTCAAGGCGACGCAACACACGGTCGGTACGCCAGTCCTTGGTCAGTTCGATGGCCGCACGTACCAGATGCCCCTGGTGCTTTTCCAGTTTGGCTTCAAAACGCTCGAACAGGGTGAACGCGTCGGCGGTGGCGCCGGCAAAGCCAGCCAGCACCTTGCCGTGGTAGAGCTTGCGCACTTTGCGTGCCGTGCCCTTGACCACGATGTTGCCCAGGGTGACCTGGCCATCGCCACCGATCGCCACCTGGTTGCCATGAGCCGTCTTGCGCCTTACGCTGATGATGGTGGTGCCGTGAAACTGTTCCATGCGGTGCTAGCCTTGAGGTCAGCGGCTGCGCAACACAACCCGTGCATGTTCGCTGATACCGATCACGTTGAAAAATGCAGCTACCAGGCGCGGTACATCACGAAACTGAACGTGACAACCCTCCGCCTCACGCGCCGCAACCCAGTTGAGGATGCTTCCCGCGGCAGAAAAATCGACCCGAACCAGTTTGTCGCAGGAGACAACCAGTCGATTGGCCCCTTTGAAATCGGTCTGAAGCTTGCTCAGCGCCTGCGCGGCGTCTCCCAGAACCTGCCCCGAGAGCTCAAACACCTGGGCTGAAATTTCGTTGATGGCCATGGGCTCGGTACTCTCAAGCGTCGTTTGAAACTCCACTCCGGGCACGGTGACAAGTTCTTCTTCATTAGGTGACGAGAGCGCTTTCCTGACTTTCATCCGCTCCGCCGTGTAGTTGCACAGTACGTTCTCCCAGGGCGGTGGAGAAACCTCGTAGGTGACGCAGTAATCCAGTGCCGCCAGTTCAAACTCGTCCTGCAGATGC
The DNA here is from genome assembly GCA_037132975.1 of Comamonadaceae bacterium. GTDB lineage: Bacteria > Pseudomonadota > Gammaproteobacteria > Burkholderiales > Burkholderiaceae_C > Rhodoferax. The sequence continues at coordinate 3,111 of JBAXOZ010000143.1, read as the reverse complement.
ATGATGCGCAAGGCATCCAGGCGCAGCCGCCACCAGAACAAGGCGAGCGCCTTGTCACCCGAACTGGTAGTGCCACGCAGCACTTTTTCCAGCACTTCGGCGCCATCAAAATGCAAGGAAAGCGACTGCGTGCACCACTGTGCAAACAGATCGGCCAGCGCCTGACCGGCATCCGGATTGATCGTCTTGAGGTGCCGCCAACTCAAACGCCAGGGTTGGGGCGCGGTCAACAATTTACCCTGCAGATTCTGCAAAGCCCTCAGATCAAGTTGCGCTGGACATTCCCAAAGCGCAGCAAGAGCCTGTTCGGAATCCGAATCCTCCGCCAGCACCGCCTGTTCGCTGGCCCGCTCCAGTTCCGCCGGCGTCGAGAACCAGACCGGTGCGGCGTGCCCGAAACGCTGCGCATATTCCATCGCAACGTGCTCAAAACTGGCCTGTTGTCCGGTGGCACGGTACAAGTCAAACAAGGCGGCAGCCCAGCCCTTGACGACATCGGCGCGAACGTTGTCGGTCCGCAGCGCAGCCAGCAATCCGGTCTCGGCACCGGCATCGTCACCATTGGCAAAACGAATGGCGGCCTCCTCCATCTCGGTATCCGCAAGACCGTCACCCAATTCGATGGCAAACAGATTGGAGGACGAAAAACCGCTGCCACCGGAGGTCGGCTTCCTGCTTGCCAAATCGATAGTCTCACCCATTTGCGGCAATGTTTCAGCACCGTCACTGTCGCTCGTCTCAGGTTCGCCGGGTTCGGTTGGATGGAAATCGGTACTGGACCCCTGTTCGGCCACGGGCACGACCGCTTCCTTGCGTGCGCTGCCGCCAGAAAAATCCGCACCCTGTGGCAAATGCTGGCTGGATGAAAGGTGGAAGTCGCCACCATGCCCCGTGGCGTCATCCTGCTTGCCTTTCCACCATTGCTTGGACATCTGGGCTTCGATTTCATCAATCTTCTTGATCGTGTTGGCCCGCTCTTCCAGGTTGGAAGTGGTCGTGGTTCCCTGAAAAAAGGAAGGTCGCCCGGCGGCCTCGCCGCCAGCCACCGGTCCGGCGCGGCGCATCTTTCGCAACTCGTCAAATTCACGTCGGCGGACAAAGTCATTCTGCCGCTTGCGCTGGATCATCTCCTTGAGCGCTTGTTTGCTGTAGCCCCGATCCGGCTCCGACTCCGGCGCCGGTTCCACTCCGATCTTGTCCAGTTCAGACCAGTCCTTCGTCGGATGACGAACGAACTTCGCCATCTTGGAGAGCAAGCCAGCGGTGGTGCCTTTAGTCGCCATGAGGCCAGGGAGCAGTCAGAGGGTCCACTGAATCCAGGTTATCAATCCCCAAACATCTTCTGCTTGAGTTCCCGGCGTTGCTGCGCTTCCAGCGACAAATTGGCGGTCGGACGTGCCAGCAAACGTCCCACGCCAATGGGCTCTCCGGTTTCGTCACAGTAGCCATAGTCGCCGGCGTCAATGCGGGCAATCGATTGCTCGATCTTCTTCAGGAGTTTGCGTTCACGATCGCGCGTACGCAGTTCAAGCGCATGTTCTTCCTCGATGGTGGCACGGTCGGCCGGGTCCGGCACCACCACAGTATCTTCCCGCAGATGCTCGGTGGTTTCGCCAGCGTTGCTCAGAATGTCCTTCTTCAACTGGACCAGTCTGCGCCGAAAAAACGTCATCTGAAACTCGTTCATGTACTCCGCGTCAGGCATCGCGATCAACTCGGCATCGCTCAATTGCTCAATCGACTTGGTTTTCCAGTTGTTGGCAAGTCTGGCGTCTTTCTTGATGGCCGAAGCGAGTGGAGGAACAATCATGGGAGACGCCAGGGTCTGCGTAAAACTGGCTTTGGCGGCCGTTGAAGCCACCGATTGCGCCATCGAGGGAACCGTCAGTTGCGCCAGGCGCGAAGAGGGACGCCCGGCCCTGGCGGGGACGCCATAATTGGCCGCTACGGGCGCAACAGGGGCCGTCTTGGCGGCCGCTGGCGCAGGGGCTTGCTTAGCCTGAACAGCCTGGGACTTGGCTGGTTTGTCGATCGTCTTGTTCACTGAATCCTTCGTTTTGACTTTTGCGGCGGGTTTTGCAGTCTTGACCGTGCTGGGCTTGGCCACCCTGGGTTTGACTTTCACTACCGGCTTCGCGGCTTTGGCGCTAGCGCTTTTATGCGACTTGGGCGCCACTTTCTCCACGGGCTTGCGCTTTGGCAGCGCAGCGCTAACCTTTGCGCGGGCCTTGACTGGCGCGACTTTCCTGACTGGTGCGTCTTTCTTGGCTGGCGCAGCTTTCTTGACTGTCTTCTTGGCTGCGACGGCCTTGAGCACCGTCTTGCTGCCCGACTTCGGCAAAGACTTCGCCTTTTGGGGCGGTTTGGCCTTGGCTTTGACGGTCGCCTTGACGGCCGGCCTGGATTTCGCCTTGGTAACGGGTTTCACCACTTTGGCGGCCTTCGTCGCCTTGGCAGACACTTTGACTTTTGCGGTTTTTGCTTTCACTTTTCGTCTCCTCGCAGTATTTTCTGCGCCTTCACTTCACTGTCTGAACCTTTGCCATGAGCTTTTCAACACCTGCCACGCAGATTTGCGCTGGCGCGCGAGTGTACAGGTTTATTTGCTCGATCAGACCAGACACTGGCGCATGCCCTGCAAGAAGATGTCCTTGGGCAGGTCAATGCCAATGAACACCATCTTGCTGTTTCGCTTTTCCTCAACGCCCCACAGAGGTCCCAGGTCGCTGCCCATTAACTGGTGGACACCCTGAAAAATCACCTTCCGGTCGGTCCCGTTCATGTACAACACGCCTTTGTAGCGCAGCATTCGGGGGCCATAGACATTGACGATGGCCCCCAGAAAGTCCTCCAGTTTGGCCGGATCAAAGGCCCGATCCGACTTGAAGACAAAGCTCTTGACGTCATCCTCGTGCGCGTGATGGTGCGCCCCGCCATGCTGGTGTGAGGGATGGTCGCAGTGCTCCCCATGGGCATGATCGTGCTCGTGTTCATGCTCCTCGTCCTTGAGAAACTCGGGATCAATGTCAAGCTTGGCATTGAGGTTGAAGCCACGCAGATCAAACACTTCACTGAGCGCCACCTCGCCAAAATGCACGGCTTTTTGCGGTG
>JBAXOZ010000142.1:0-6912 GCA_037132975.1 Comamonadaceae bacterium | reverse complement strand
GCGAAACGCAATGCGCTTGCGCAGCTTGATCGGACTTCCACAGCCTCCCCCATTTGGGGGATATGCAAGAGCTCCGTGTGCCATGAGAATCAGCCCGTCGACATTCGCGAAGCCGACGCTGTTGTAAATGCGAATTTTCCGATTTCGATACTGAGCATCGGAACGACTGGGGACGAGTCAATATCGACATACGCCTTAAATGGGAGAACAATAATGAACGCATTGCCCGAAACATTGACGGCAAGTATGACAAAGGTGTTCGGTTTGTTCCCCCTGTCAGCAACAGCACGCTCAAGGTCCGGGACTCTGGTTGGACAGGCATGGAGCTGGCCTGTGTTGATAACGCTCTGGTGCGATAGCACAGAAGCCGGAGAAGACCATGAGTTCCTCATCTCTTTTGCTACAACAGCGCCACTGTGACGCAATCCATTTCTCCAACTCGCCTGTACGAATTTTGAAAGAAGACCCGCTATGACCCTCACAAGCCGCAAAGCATTCTGGGCCATGCTGCTGGCGCTGGCGATCGCCTCGGCCGGGACGGCCCTGTGGCTGTTCCCGCGCGCCATGCCGCTGCTCCAGTTGAATGTGAGCATGTCGCGCGACCAGGCGCAGGCCGCTGCCAACGAACTGCGAACGCAGCGCTTTGCGGAACTCGCCACGACGCGCACGGTGGCACGCTTTGACCATGACAAGGACCTGCAAAACTACATCGAACTGGAGGGCGGCGGCGTGGACGCCTTCACCGCCTTGCTGGGCCAGCGCTTTGTGGCGCCGTACCACTGGACGGTACGGCTTTTTTCCGAGTTGCAAGAGGATGAACTGAGTGTGCGCTTCACGCCCGATGGCCGTGCCTACGGATTCACACGCAAGGTGCCGGAGAAGGCGCAGGGTGCCGCGCTGAACGAGGGCGCGGCGCGTGCGCTGGCCGAGAGCGGCGCCCGCAGCCTGCTGGACGATGCGCTGTGGACCGCCTATGCAGCGCAAAGCGCATCGCAAATCACCCGCCCTGGCGGGCGCATTGACCACAGTTTTGTCTACGAGCACCAAACCGAAAAACGGGGCGAAGCGCGCTTTCGGCTCAGGTTGTTGGTGGCCGGAGACCGGCTGGTGGAAGTCACACCCTATGCTTTTGTGCCGCAGGCCTTTGCGCAGCGCTTTGCCCAGTTGCGCAGCGGCAATGAGACCATCGCCAAAGTAGCCAGCATTGCCATGTTCGCCTTGTTCGGCCTGGGCGGGCTGCTGGGCGGTTGGTTGTGGCTGGCACGCCGTGGCGGGTTGGCCTGGCACGGTGCATTGCGTGGCGCTGGCATCGTGGGCGTGTTGCTCGCGGCGGCCATGCTGTCCAACCTTCCGCAGAGGTGGTTTGGCTACGCCACCACCGATTCCGTCAGCAGTTTCCTGTTGCGCAACGCCGCAGCCGCACTCGGCGCGGGTATTGGCAGCACGCTGATTCTGGGCCTGATCTTTGCCGTGGCCGAGGGCCTAAGCCGGCGCGCTTTTGCCCGGCAGCCGCGGCTGTTCAGTTTTTGGAGCGTGGCTGCCGGAGCCAGCCCGCAAGCCGTGGGACGCACGCTGGGCGGCTACGCCTGGACCGGCTTTGAACTGCTGCTGGCGGTTGGCTTCTACCTGATAGCGCGAACGCAGTTCGGCTGGTGGGTGCCGGCGGAGTCGCTGATGGACCCCAATATCCTCTCCGCCTGGCGGCCCGCGCTGGGTCCGATTGCCGATGCCTTGATGGCCGGAACTTCGGAAGAAGCGCTGTTTCGCGCCGTGCCGCTGGCCAGCGCCGCCTTGATCGGTCAACGGCTGGGCTGGCGGCGCAGCAGCATCGCCGTGGCGCTGGTGTTGCAGGCGCTGGTCTTTGCCGGCGCCCATGCCGGCTACCCTGGCTTGCCCAGCTACAGCCGGGTGCTGGAATTGTTCTTCCCAGCGCTGGTGTGGGGCTTGATTTTTCTGCGCTTCGGCTTGGTGCCCTGCATCGTGATGCACTTCACCTTCGACCTGACGCTGATGAGCCTGCCCCTGTTTGTGGCGACCGATTCGCGCCTGTGGCTGGACCGCGCCCTGGTGCTGCTGGCCGGTCTGGTGCCGCTGCTGATGGTGGCGCGGGCCCGCTTCAAGCAGGGTTACCTGGCCGAGATGCCGCAGAACCTGCGCAACAGTGAACCGGATGCGGCGCCCGTCGCAACGCAAATGGACAGCAATGAGCCGAAGCTGCCGTCGCACCAGCCCGTAACGGTGGCCATCGGCCAGCCCTGGTGGCTGCGCCGCACACCGTTGACGGTGGCCGCCGTGCTGGGCGCGCTGGCACTGTGGCTGTGGCAAGCACCCCAGGTCAGCACGCCGGCCTTTACGGTGGATCACGCCGCTGCTATCGCCCGCGCTGAAGCGGTTCTGGCTGAGCGCGGTGTGCGGCTGGACAACGACTGGAAACGCCTGGCCGTTGTGTTCCCTGTTGCCGACGTCGAAAGCAAGGCAGTACGCTTTGTCTGGCGCGAAGCCGGCCCCGAGGTGTTCACCCGCTTGCTGGCTGGCGGCCAGATATCGCCACAGCACTGGCGGGTCATGTTCCGGCATGCGACTGGACCGGTCGAAGACCGCAGCGAAGATTGGGAGGTTGCACTGAATGGTCAGGGCGAGGTGCTGGCGGTGTTCCATCAACTTCCCGAAGGGCGTCCCGGCGCCAGGCTGCAGCGCGCACCGGCGCAAGCGCTGGTGCGCGCTTTCATGGACAGCCAAAAAGCACTGGCGAATCGGTCATGGGAGTTGGCCTCGGTGCAGGAGTTTGAGCGTCCGGCGCGGCGCGACTGGATTTTCCGTTGGGACGACAAGCAAGCTTTGAATGTCAAGGGCGGCAGCGCCCGTGTATCGATCAACGTCAGAGGGGATGAAATCGATGCCTGGCAACATGTGTTTGTCCCAGAGGCCTGGATGCGTGATCAACAGGAGGCGGAGTCGGCCAAAACGCCGTTCAAGATTGTGGCTGGAATTGCGGGCGTCGCACTGGCGCTGCTGATTCTGGGGGTGGCGCTGCGCCAGGTGGTGCAGGGCACCTTGCATTGGCGCCAAGGGCTGGCCTGGGCTGCGCTCTTCCTGGTCACGGCGATGGTGGAATTCGCGCTGACTTTTGATCGAAAAGCCATGATGTTCAAGATGGCTCAAGACTGGAACCCGCAGTTGACCACCGGCGTGGCCCTGACCGCAGTCGGCTACCTGCTGGGGGCGGCATTGCTCGGTTTGGTTGTGATGCGCCTGCACAGCCAGGAGCGCCCCGACAATGCCACCGTCTTCGGCGACCTGCTGCGTGGCCTGGGCTTGGCGCTGGTGCTCAAGGGCGTGGCCACGGGGCTGCAACACTTTTTTCCCGAGAACAACCCCGGCTTGCCCGGCGTCGGAGCCTGGGACTCCATGCAGCCGCTATTGACCACGGCACTGCGCGGTCCCATGGGAATCTGTGCGGCGCTGGTCGTCATGGCGTTGATCCTGAGCGCTGTGCGTTTTTGCGAGACAAGGCGGCGCACGGTGTTGCTCGGTTCGCTCGTTGCGGTACTGGCGGTGAGCGGCGTGTACGCCGCCGAAACGCTCTCGACCGGTGTCGCGTTTGCGCTGCCCATGCTGCTGGGCGTGCTGACGCTGTGGGCATTGGTACGGCGCGGCGAGATCGGGGTAGCGGTGGCGATGGTGGCCCTGTCCACCTTGGCGAACTTGCCCCAGTTGCTGGCCACGCCCATCAACAATGCGGCGACGCATGCGGCACTGGCCTGCGTGGTGACTGTGGGCCTGACCTGGTGGGCCTTGCGCTATGGCCGAAGTCTGGGAAGGGATTGAGCTCCGGTCCGTCGTCACTTCGGCGGCCCGCTTTGGGCAAATAAGAGCAGTTCGTGGCCAGCCGGTTTCAGGACGTTTGGTTTTCAAAGGTCAGTCCTGCGGGTATCGATCATTGCACCCACCGCCACAGACAGTGACCAATAACGGCGACTCAGCAAAATGTGCGCCGGCCTCAAACCGTCATAGCCTGCCTAGCAGCCTTCGCCAGGAAGCCGCTGCGGGTTGCACCGCTGGCCCGCGCCGCTTCGTCGATGTCATGCACCAGCCCCTCGGGCAGAGAGATATTGATCCTCATGGGCTTTTGGCTCTTGCGAACATCAAGGCGGGAAACGTCAACGTCAACCGCCATCCAAAAGCCGCCGGTAAAGTCGGTATTGCTTGCCAGCTCCTCCAGCGTCGTGGGCTCCGGCACGTCCAAATTTTCACCCTCACACCAGACCTCTACCGCCTCTTGCACCATGCGTGGTAGATCCTGCAAATCATCGGCGGCAGAAAAGCAGCCGGGGAAGTCGGGCACTTCAACACCGTGCGAGTGGGTAGCGTCACCAGGATGAACGTAAACGGGGTACAGCATGGTCATTCCTTCCAGTTCCAGCCAGCTTGTCGATAAATACTTCGCAGCGTTCCGATTGCAATATCTTTTCGCGGATGCGGCACCACGACATGACCGGCTTTTCCGGGTGCTTGAATTTCTCATGATCACCCTTGCCACCAGCCTTGAGCCAGCCCTCAGAGGTCAACCGTTTGATTATTTCATTGCTGGTCATCGTGCCTCCTTATTCTACACACAACTACACACCAGATCAAACCAGATCGCATGGCCGTGCTGCTTTCGCCCCAGCCAGTTGGCAACTCTAACTGTTCGACAGGTTGATGCCCGCAAGCTGGCCAAGCAGCGCCGAAAGCGCCCCGATCTGCTCCGCTGGAACCATCTGGACCGCTTCTTGCGCAATCGGTTCAACGGAGACCAACGCGTATTTCAGCAGCTGCTGGCCGGATTCAGTCAGTGACGCATAACCAACCCTGGCATCCCTGGGATCAGGTTGCCGTGCTACCAGACACAATTTTTCCAGTGGCAAGAGGCTGCGCGTCACGCCCGACGCCGTCACTCCCAGGCGCTCGGCCAGGTCGATACGGCGCAATCTGGATTCGGGTGCGCGGTCGAGGTAATACAGGATCATGAAGTCGCTGAAACTGAGTCCGTGCAAACTGGAAAGTGCGTTGTCCAGTCGGCGTGTCAACGTGGCATAGGCCCGGTTCAGGCGCAGACAGAACTCAAGGCTTTCGCTTGAATCCCGTGCAGCAGATGGAGTTTTTGTTTGCGTAGCCATGGGTTGTTGATCTTTCACTGGTTTAGATGGATTACTACTTGATGTATCAAGTATATATCACATTTCAAGCAAGAAGCTCCGGCTGCTGAGGTGCTCAGCAGCCGGAGCAGTTGCATACACTTGGGTCCATGTTCACCAGCTGCCCGAAATGCGGTCACAAGCCCTTGCCGAGCGACCAGTCGCTGCCGGCGGCATGCCCTGCCTGCGGCGTGATTCTTGCCAAGGTAGGCCAGCCCCTGCCGACCAAGGTCGTGTTGCCAGCACAAGACAAGGTCGACCCCATCATCTTCTGGCCACGCCTTGCCCTGCTGGCGGCATTTGCAGTCTGGGGTGTCGTGCTGATCGCGCAGGACTATCGCACGGGTGAGATCGGATCGTCTTTCCTGCATCGCCCCTTGCTGATCTTCCACGAGGCTGGTCACGTTGTGTTTCGATTGCTGGGCCAGTGGATGATGGTGCTGGGTGGCAGTTTGGGGCAACTCCTCATGCCCGCAATCATGGGTGGCGCCTTGTTGATCAAGAATCGCGACCCTTATGGCGCGTCCATCGGCCTCTGGTTTATTGGCGTCTCATTGCTGGATATTGCGCCCTATATGTACGATGCACTGCAGCCGCAGCTGATGCTGCTTTCCGGGCGGACCGGCGAAGAAGGGGGGCACGACTGGATCTTCCTGTTTTCGTCCATGGGGCTTTTGCACAAGGCACCGTTCATTGGGGCGCTGTTCCACAAGCTCGGTGCGCTCACCGTCATTGCTGCCCTATGCTGGGGCGCCCGCGTGCTCCAGCTTGAGTATGGGCGCGGGCGTGAAAACGGAGATGCCAATGGCGACTAATCATGGCAGGGTGGTTTTGGTGGCGGGGGCAACAGGCCTCGTCGGTCGGGGTTCCTCGCGGCTCTGTTGGCCGACAAGACGGTTGCAGCGGTTCACTGTGTCGGTCGCCGAGCCATCGGCGTCGCTTGCCACGCGGCCGTCAAGCTTCAAAGTGACCGTCCGGCTTGCCACCAAGATCTTGCTGGATACATTACGATACGCCCCTCAAGAATCACCCACGGTGCCTCGCCCATGCAACTGCGCTCCATTGACGAACTCCGCGCCCATTACAAAGATCCTCAGGAGCGTGCAGTGCGAAAGCCTTCCTGCGCTCAAAGCTGTGGTCCGAGTCCGCCAAAATGGCCCGCTCGACGTTGCCAACTGCCGGCACCGCATTAAGCCCGACCACCCCCTGCCTTTCTCACTCATGAGCCGATCCGTCAAGCACAACAAGCCTCGAACGCGCACCCACCAACTTGAGGGGCGAAAGATTACGGCGCACAGTTACGAGAGCGATCTGTTCCAGGATCTCTATCACTTGTGCCTGACGGCGCCGTGGCCGAGATTTTTTGCATCCGCTGCGCTTGGATTCATCGCGCTCAATATCCTGTTTGCCTTGCTTTACATGCTGGAGCCCAGCGGCATCGCCAATCTTGCACCGCAAAACTTTTTTGGTTACTTTTTCTTTAGCGTCGAGACTTTGGCAACCGTGGGCTACGGCGACATGCATCCGCAAAGCCTCTACAGTCATGGCGTAGCGACGGTTGAGGTGTTTGTTGGCATGGCCAGTGTCGCCGTGTTGACCGGTCTTATTTTTGCCAGATTTTCAAAACCCAAGTCGCGGATCCTGTTTTCCAACAAGCTTGTGATCAGCAACTTCAACGGTCAGCCCACACTCATGTTGCGCGCCGCCAATGCGCGCCTCAACCTGATTGCCAATG
>JBAXOZ010000141.1:0-6998 GCA_037132975.1 Comamonadaceae bacterium | reverse complement strand
CTGCCCGCCAACGAAGACAACGCCGTTCAGGGACAGTCTGTGCGCCAGCAGTGCGGACGACCCGGACCGCATCAAGGCGATTGCCGTTCCCGAAGACATCAAGCGCCTGTGCGTGTGACGAAGCCGCAGCCGCCATGCCCTACGAGCCCCCAACCGACGCGATGCTGTATGTACTGCAGCGAGCCGCGCGCGCCACCGAGCGGCTGCGCGACCTGCCGCCCTACGCCGAGGTGGACGCCGACCTGATTCGCCAACTCATGGACGAGGCGGGCAAGTTTGTTAGCGCCAAGATTGCGCCACTCAACCGCAGCGGCGACGAAATCGGCGTGCGCCTGCACGATGGACAGGTGACCACGCCCCCCGGCTTTGCCGACGCCTACCAGGCGTTCTGGCAAGCAGGCTGGCCCGCGCTATCGGCAGCCACCGAAGACGGTGGCCAGGGCTTGCCCACTGTGCTGGAGGTTATGCTGTTTGAAATGCTCAGCGCCGCCAACCATGGCTGGACCATGGCACCGGACCTGCTGCACGGCGCCTACGAGTGCATCAAGCACCATGGGTCGGACGCGCTGAAGGATCGCTACCTGCGCAAATTGGCCAGCGGCGAATGGCTGGCCACGATGTGCCTGACCGAGCCGCAGGCGGGCAGCGACCTGGGCCTGGTCAACACCCGTGCTTTGGCGCAGAGCGATGGCAGCTACCGCTTGAGCGGCACCAAGATTTTTATCTCGGGTGGCGAGCACGACCTCAGCAGCAACATCGTCCATTTGGTGCTGGCACGTCTGCCCGATGCAGCGCCGGGCACCAAGGGGCTGTCGCTGTTTCTGGCGCCGAAGTTCCTGCCCGATGGCACGCGCAACGCCGTGCACTGCGACCGCCTCGAAGAGAAGATGGGCCTGCACGCCAGCGCCACCTGCGTGATGCGCTTTGACACCAGCACCGCCTGGATCATTGGCCAAAGCGGGCGCGGCCTGCAGGCCATGTTTGTGATGATGAATTCGGCGCGCCTGCACGTTGCCATGCAAGGCATTGGCACGCTGGACGCCGCCTGGCAAAAGGCCAACGCCTACGCGCTGGAGCGCCGCCAGATGCGCGCGCCCGGTCGCAAACCCGAACTGGCCACAGGCGGCACGGCAGCGCCCCGCCACGCCGACCTGATTGCCCAGCACCCGGCCATGCGCCGCATCCTCGACACCCAGCGCGCCTGGATCGACGCCGCCCGCGTGATTGCCTACCGCACGGCGCTGGAGTTGGACATTGCCAAACAGCACCCGCAGGCCGCGCGGCGCGACGCCGCCCAGCGCTGGTGCGCGCTGACGACGCCGGTGCTCAAGGCAGCGTTCACGCGCCAGGCGTTTGATGGCAGCAGCGAATGCCTGCAAGTCTTTGGCGGCCACGGCTACGTGCGCGAGTCCGGTATCGAGCAGCACCTGCGCGACGCCCGCGTGACCATGATCTACGAAGGCAGCAACGAGATCCAGGCGATTGACCTGCTGGTGCGCAAGGTCGTGCCCGATGGCGCTGCGGTGTTCTCACTCTGGCTTGATGACCTGCGCGCCGACCTTGATCCCACGCTGGCCGCAGACGCGCGGGTGCTCTCGCGCCTGGCCGATTTGCAAGCCATGTCCCAGCGTGTGACGCAAGCCGCAGCGCACGACGAAACCCTGGCGTATTGGGTGGCCGAAGATTTTCTGCGCTGCACCGCGCTCGTCCTGCTCGACTGGGCCTTTGCGCAAATTGCCAAAACGCCCGATGCCTCCACGCAGCGTTGGGCTGCGCCTGCGCACGCGCTGGAGCGCTGGGTGATGCCCGAGCTTGCCATGCGCCTTGGTATCATCCATGCCGCCTGCGAAGCCAGCCAGTCAGGCGCAGTCCCTGCCCACGCAAACCCTTGAGTTCCACCGGTCCATGTCCACCAAACCTTCTGACCCCAGCGTCGCCGTAGAAGACGTGGACACCCGCTACCTGGAAACGCTGTTGGGCTACAACGCGCGGCGCGTGTCGCTGGCGGTGATTGATGTTTTTATGAAGCGCATGGCCGCCTACCAACTGCGGCCAGTGGATTTTTCGGTGGCGTCGCTGATCGTGCACAACCCGGGCATCACCTCGCGCCAGTTGTGCAGCACGCTGGGCATTTTGCCGCCCAATCTGGTGGGACTGATCAACGCACTGGTGCGCCGTGGCCTGGTACGCAAACGCCCCCATCCCACCGACGGACGCGCCAGCGGCTTGCATGCCACGGCGGCGGGCATCGCACTGATGGACGCGGCCGAGAGCGCCGCCATCGCACTCGAAAAAGACCTGGCCCAGCGGCTCAGCCCCGCAGAGCGCACCACCTTGCTGCGCTTGCTGAAGAAGGTCTACCTTTAGCTGCAGTACCTTGCGCTAGTACGCCAATGAGCTTGGGCAGCGGTGATGTCGTTCAAAGAGCCGGGTTCGGCGCCAACACCGAGCGGTAGCCAAACAGCCCGACCGCGCCCCCGGTGTGCACAAAGACGATGTTTTCACCAATGCCAAAGCGCCGTTTGCGTACCAGGTCGATCAGACCCGCAAAACCCTTGCCGCTGTAGACCGGATCGAGCAAGATGCCCTCATGGCGCGCCAGCAACTGCACCGCCTCGATCATGCCGTCGGTGGGCACGCCATAGCCGCCGCCCACGTAGTCGGAGTTCGCCACCACCGTGTCGTCCGGGAAGGCGCCACGTATGCGCAGCAACTCCCAGGTCTGGCGCGCCAGCTTTCGCACGTTGTCTTCTTGCCGCTCTTTGGGTGCGCGCACACTGATGCCCAGCACGGCAATGCCGCTGTTGGCGCCCTGCAGCCCCACTACCAACCCTGCCTGGGTGCCAGTGCTGCCCGTGGCATGCACCACATGGTCCACGCGCAGGTCCTGGTCGTTCGCCTGCGCAATGATTTCCTGGGCGCACACCACATAACCCAGCGCGCCAATCGGGTTGGAGCCGCCGCCTGGAATGAGGTAGGGTCGCTCGCCCGCCGCGCGCAGGCGCTCGCCCACGGCGACGAGTTCATGGTTCATGTCGAGTCCGGCCGGGCGTGTTTCGATGCTCGTCCCCAAAATTTGGTCAAGCAGCACGTTGCCATTGCTGTAGTAGTCGGCGTGGGCGCCGCTGACGCGCTCCTCCAGCAAGACGGTGGACTTCAGGCCAAACTTGTTGGCAGCAGCAATGGTCTGGCGCACGTGGTTGGATTGCGTGGCACCTTGCGTGACGATGTGGTTGGCCCCTTGTGCCAGTGCGTCACCGATCAGGAACTCCAGTTTGCGGGTCTTGTTACCGCCAAGCGCCAACCCGGTGTTGTCGTCGCGCTTGATATAGATGTTGGGGCCGCCAAGCAGCCGCGTGAGATTGGGCAGGTATTCGAGCGGCGTGGGCGCCTGGGTCAGGCGCACACGGGCAAAGGTGGAAAGGTTCATCGCAACAGTACTCCTTGAAACTCAGGCCGCCACGCCACTGAAGGATTTGCGGGCCTCCTCGCGCACCACATGCAGGATGCGGCGTTTGAGTTTGCCATAGCCGGGGTCGGCCACCAGATCCTCCAGGCTGCGCGGACGCTCAAACGGCAGGCGCAATTCCTCGCGAATGCGACCGGGCGCGGCTGACATGATCAGAATCCGATCGGCCAGGTACAAGGCCTCATCGACATCGTGGGTGACAAACAGGATGGTGGTGCGGGTGGTCTGCCAGATGTGGGTGAGCAACTCCTGCATCGACAGGCGGGTTTGCGCATCGAGCGCGCCAAACGGTTCGTCCATCAGCAGAACTTGGGGGTCTGCCAGCCAGGCGCGTGCCAACGCAACGCGCTGGCGCATGCCCCCGGAGAGTTGCCACGGATAGTGCTCGGCGTAGTCCTGTAGACCGACCAGACGCAAGAACCGGTCCGCCTCGGGCAGGTAGCGGTCCGCTGCCAGTCCCGCCATACGCGGGCCGAAGGTTACATTGTCGCGAACGCTCAGCCAGGGAAACAGTGTGGGCTGTTGGAAGACCATGCCCCGTTGTGGACCGGGTCCATGGATGATCTGGCCGTCCATCTCCAGCGTACCGTGGTCGGGTGCGATGAATCCGGCCAGCAGATTCAGGATGCTGGACTTGCCGCAGCCCGAAGAACCCAGCAAACAAACGAACTCGCCCTCGGCCAGCGCCAGCGACACATCCTGCAGCACCGTGTGACTTTTTCCCGAACCGTGCGCGGCAGCAAAGCGTAGGCCAACCCGGTTCAATGCAATGCGGGCGGTGGGCTGGCTCATGCGTCTTTGCCCGCCCACGGCACAAAGCGGCGTTGCAGTTGAACCAATGCCCAGTCGAAGAAATACCCGGTCAGCCCCAGCAGCACAATGCCCAGCAAGACCACATCGGTGCGTAAATAGCTGCCTGCGTTGATCACCATCCAGCCCAGGCCAGAGTTGGCGGCCACCATCTCTGCCGCGATCAGCGAAGTCCAGCCAATGCCGATGGATAGCCGCACACTGGTAAACAATTCGGGCAAGGCATTGGGCAGCACCACGAAAGCAAAAATCTGGTGATGCGTGGCGCCCAGCGTTTGGGCCGCGCGTAGGCGCGCCTGGCTCACCCCCAGCACCGCCGCCGCTGCGCCCACCACCACACTCAAGAACGTGGAGATAAATATCAGGAAGAACTTGGCACTCTCCCCAATGCCAAACCAGACGATGACCAGTGGAATGAGCGCAATCTTTGGCAGCGGCCGCAAGAACTGAACGAAGGGGTTAAGCGCCGCGGCGAGTGTGGGCGACAGGCCCATACCCAAGCCCAGCGGGACACCGGCTCCCACCGCCACCACAAAGGCGGCGCTGGCGCGTGCAACGCTGATGAAGAAATGTTGCCACAAGGGAGTTTGCCGGTAGCCATTGGAAATGAGTTCGGCTGCAGTGCCCAGAATCTCGCTGGGGGGCGGCAACAGCAGCGCATCGACCCAGTGCAAACTGCCGCAGAGTTGCCACAGCAGCACAAAGAGCAGCACCGCCGTTGCGCTGATGAGCGCGTACTTGCGCCGCCTCAGCCACGTCACCACATTGCGCGCCAAGCTTGGTTGCGTGTTGGTGGTGCGGCGCCGCGACAAAGCGTCCGCAGCGGTCAGCGCGCGGGAGTTCATTTGACGGCGACCGCGCGCTGCAGGTACGTGGTGTTAATGGCGCTTGCGTAAGAGTCTGGCACATCGGTCTTGCGAATCTCGCCGATGTCGGCCAGGAAGTTGGCAGTGTCCTTATACGCACGCGTAATGCGTGATGTCGACTTAGTCGATTCGATGCCGATATAGGCCGGCGTCAACTGCTCTGCGAGGGACGGATACTGTAGGCCCGACAGGGTGCTGCGTGCCGTCTCCAGGGGAATGTCCAGGTGCGTGGCAATCAACTGCGCCGCGGCGTCGGGGTCGCGCTTGTACTGATCCACCTTGTCCTGCGCTACGCGCAGGAACTTCACGACCAGATCGGGGTGGTGTTCGGCAAACTCCTTGCGCACCACAAAGTTGTTAAACACCAGCACGTCGTCTTTTTGCAAATCGCGCGTGGCGAAAATTTCTTTGCCGCTATCGGCTTCGAGTTGTTGGGAGAACGGCCCCCAGACATAGGCCGCATCGATGTCGTTGCGCTTCCAGGCGGCAACGATCTCGGCCGGTTTGAGCGCCAAGCCCTTGATCTTGCTGCGATCGACCTTGGCCAGTTTGACGGCAACTTCAAACGCGTACTGCGCGGTGGAGTTGGCGGGGAATGCAACGGTTTTGCCTTCCAGGTCCTTCAGCGTGGCGATGCCTTTGCGGGCAATCAGACGCTCGCTGGTGGCAATGATTTCAGGTGCTCCAATCACTTCCACCGGCAGTTTGCGCGCAATGCCTGCCGCTGCAGGGCTGGAGCCAAAGCGCGCGATGTCAATCTCTTTGGCGGCGAACAGGGTCAACACATCGGCGCCCGAGGCAAAGGGAATCCACTTCACCTTGGTGCCGAATGCCTTCTCGAACGCGCCGTCAATCTTGCCCAGAATCCAGACCCGGGGTCCGCCGGCGTAGGCGAATCGAACTTCCGAGGGCACAGCCTGGGCTTGCGCCACGCTGGCAAAGGATTGGAGCGCGGCAATGGCTACCGCCAGCAAGGTGTTTAACCAATTGTTTCGCATGATAGGTTCCCTAAATAGTTAAATGAGTGATGGCCGACCAGGGGCACGACCCCTGAACCGATAGCGACCCCCCCGTAACGCTATGTCGTGCCCCTGCGCCAACCCGTGCCCGGCGGGATGGCTCAGAACTTCCAGCCGTAAGACACGCCGATGATGTTTTCTTCCAGCCGCACATTGGCGTTGCCACCACCAAATCCGGCCGGAGGAAAACCGGCGGGGATTGAGCCAGAGCCGTTCACGGTCTGGCCGAAGGCACGGGCATAGAAGCCGGTCAACTCACCCCCAGCGAGTGTCCACGTGGTGCCCACCGTCAAATGCTTTTGAATCACGCCAGGGGCCAGGATGTTGAAGAAAGTTTCGCTGTCAGGCACGGGTTGGTTAGCGACGCTGATGCCAGCGCGCAGCGTCAGGTCCTTGCTGTACTGGTGGCTGGCGCCGAGCTTGAGCACGGTGACATCCTTCCAACCAAAGCCGGGGCCGTTGTTGGAGCCCAGCGGTTGCCCATTGGCAAACAGTTGGCTGACCGGATTGCCCACCGAGGGCGTTTGGCTGTAGCGAATCGTTTGGAGGTCGGCCGCAAGCGTCCACTGCGGGTTGGCTTGCACCGCAATGCCCACACCGTAGTTTTCGGGAATATCGAAATTGCCACCGTTGGCAAACAGCCCCTTGTACTTGTCAAAGCCGCCGGAGATTTTGGAAGCCCAGGTGGCACCCAGTGTGACGGTGGGCGCTACTTTGCCGGTCCAGCCCAGGCGCACACCGGCGCCGGTGCTGCTGTCCACGCCCTGGTTGCTGACATTGCCGGGCGCAGCAGAGAAGCCCGAAAAGAAACCCACCCCCTTGGCCTCAAAGCGC
>JBAXOZ010000140.1:0-7012 GCA_037132975.1 Comamonadaceae bacterium | reverse complement strand
TAGAGGAACCAGATGACCAACAACAACCGTATCCGTCGCGTCGCCATTCTGGGTGGCAATCGCATCCCCTTTGCCCGTTCCAACACGGTGTACTCACATGCCAGCAATCAGGAGATGTTGACGGCTGCGCTGCAGGGTCTGGTGGACCGCTACCAGTTGCACGGTGAGCGCCTGGGTGACGTGGTCGGTGGTGCTGTGATGAAGAGTTCACGTGACTTCAATCTGGTGCGTGAGTCGGTCCTCTCCACCACCCTGTCGCGCGAGACACCGGCCTTCGATTTGCAGCAAGCCTGTGGCACGGGTCTGGAAGCAGCCATCGTCGTTGCCAACAAGATTGCGCTGGGCCAGATCGAGTGCGGGATGGCCGGTGGGGTGGACACGACCTCGGACGCACCGATTGGCCTGAATGAAAAAATGCGCCGCATCCTGCTCGATGCCAGTCGCGCCAGAAGCACGATGCAACGCCTCTCTGTCTTGTCCAGAATGCGTCCTGGCATGTTGTTCAGCCCGGCGCTGCCAAGAAACGGCGAGCCGCGCACCGGGCTGTCGATGGGTGAGCACGCCGAATTGATGGCACGTGAGTGGGGCATCCGGCGCGAGGAACAGGATGAGTTGGCCCTGCGAAGTCACATCAATCTGGCCAAGGCTTATGAAAGCGGATTTTTTGTCGATCTGATGACGAGTTTCAAAGGCGTCAGTCGCGACAACAATCTGCGCGCGGATCTGACGATAGAAAAGCTGCGCAGCTTGAAACCTGCGTTTGACAGGAAAGTGGCGCCAGAGCAGGGCACGCTGACGGCAGGCAACTCCACCCCCCTGACCGACGGTGCCTCAGCGGTACTGCTGGCCAGTGAAGAATGGGCTCGTGCGCGGCAGTTGCCGGTATTGGCCTGGCTGACTTTCAGCGAAGTCGCGGCGGTGGACTTCTTTGACAAGAAGGAAGGCCTGCTGATGGCACCGGCTTATGCGGTGCCGCGCATGCTGGCGCGCGCCAAACTGAAGCTGCAGGATTTCGATTTTTACGAGATTCACGAGGCTTTTGCGGCACAGGTGCTGTGCACTTTGAGAGCCTGGGAAGACACCAAGTACTGTCAGGAACGTCTCGGTTTGCCGCGTGCGCTCGGCGCCATCGCGCCTGAAAAGCTCAACGTCAACGGCAGTTCGCTGGCCGCCGGTCATCCCTTTGCCGCCACGGGTGGTCGCCTGCTCGCGACACTGGCCAAGCTGCTGGTTCAAAAAGGATCGGGCCGCGGCCTGATCTCGATTTGCGCCGCCGGTGGCCAGGGCGTGGTGGCAATTCTGGAACGCTAGGGCGGCAATTGCCGCTGAATCAGGTAGTTGAAGATCAGACCCTTGAGGTAGTCCTTGGCCTGCGGGGGGCTGGACGGCCGGCTCAGCGCCTGGTTGCTGCCAACAATGGCCAGGTAGAAAAGGGCTGCCAGCTCACCCGCCACTTTTTTGTCCTGGGTCAGGCGCAGGAACTTCTGCTGGAACAGGTTAAAGCGCATCTGATCGACTTCGAGCAGCATTTGCGCCACCCCCGGGTCGCGTCGCCCCAGACCGCGCAGGGCGAGTTCGAAGCGCATGTTTTCCCGATCGGACCCGGCGTGGGCCAGCGCGGCGTCCAGCAGCCGTTCCAGATCGGCCCGCGGATCGGGCGTGGACTCCGATTGCAGGACGCGGTCGAGTTCGGTCTCGCGCTCGCGCCAACGTGCCAGCAGCGCTGCGATCAGATCGGCGTGATCCGTGAAGTGCCAGTAGAAGCTACCACGCGTCACACCCAGCGCGTCCGCCAGCAATAACACGCGTGCCTTGTCAAAACCGCCTTCCACTACGGCCTTGAAGGCAGCGTCGAGCCAGTCGTCGCGCGTCAGGCGTGCCGCTTCGGGACGCTTCCTGGGTTTTGGCGCCGCTTTCATTGCCTTCGCGATGGTTCCAGCATGGTCTCGCATTCTCTTCAGTTATTTCTGGCATTAGGCCTGAACTCGCCCTAGCGAAAACCCTGACATACAGGGCGGCTCGTGGGTGCTATATTGACTTTCCGTACATGTGTGTACGGAACAAATTTGGAGATGCTACATGAAAAATACCTCGTCCCGTAAGCAAGCACATGCCCGCTTTGCGCCAATCGCTACCTGCGTGGCGCTGCTGATCACTGGCCTGAACGCCAGCGCGGGCGAGGGTTCCAAGCTGCGCCAGTCTCCGGTGGGTGCCTTTGGCGGCGAGATCGCTGCGCCCGCTGACAACCCTGGCCTGTTCGGCACGGCTATCGTGTCCTTCGCCAACATCTACAAGGTGACGGACGCCAACGGCGACAACATTTCGCTCGCCGCAAAAACGGTGCCGCTGCCGACGGGCACACCCACCGGCGGTGCCGTGGCCAACGGCACGTTTTCGCTCAGCGTGCCAGCCGGTACCATCGACTTTGATCAGAAGCAGACCCAGTTGAATCTGGTCGGTGGTTACCTGACCGAAACGATGTACGGTGACGGACGACTGGCCTTTGCCATCAACGTTCCGCTGATCAAGCAGAGCCGCACTTTCATCGCGGTCCAACCGGCAGGCACGGTGACGCCGACACCGGCGGCAGCGCTGCCAGCCGCCTTGCGTGGCGCCATTGCAGCGGTCGGAAATGCGGTCAATGCCCAGGTGCAAGCCGGTGTGGCGGCCGTGGCGGCCACCCACAACGCCGAGGTGTCTGGTTTTGGCGATACTGAACTGTCGATGGTCTGGGTGCGTCATCAGGATCGCTTGAAAGTGGCGGCCGGTGTCTCGCTCTTTGTGCCGACCGGCGTTTACGACAAGACGCGTGGCCCGAATCCCGGTTTTGGCAGCTTCTACACCCTGCGCCCGGGCATTGCAGTGACCTACTCGCTTAACCCCGATCACGGCGCTCCGGCCTGGGATGCCGGCGTCACGCTGGCCGGTCGTCTTTCCTACGGCATCAACAGCACCAACACCGAGACCGATTACCGCAGCGGCAACTTCCTGTACGGCGAAGTGGCCGCGGTCAAGGTCACGGGGAACTGGGCTTTTGGCACCAATCTGCTGGTGACACAGCAGGTGACGGACGACAGTGGCGTTGGCGCTCCGGCCGATGGCAACCGTTATCACACCTACGGCATAGGCCCCTTCCTGTCGTACAAGATTCCGGGCAAGGACGCTGGCTTCAACCTGCAGTACAGCGACAACTTCGGTGCCCGCAACGCGCTGGTGGTGAAGTCCCTGCAACTGCGCTTTGTCAAGGCCTGGTAAGACTCGGGTTTGATCGATGTCGATCAAAAGCTGGCTGATGCCCGCCATCAGTCAGCGTCTGCTTTCCCGGGATCGATTGCTGCGCCAGCGTGAGCGCGCTGAGCGAGTGCGCGCGCGGCGGTCTGCGCCGCATCTGCTGCACTACTTTCATCAGGTGGATGACCCCTACAGCGCTTTGGCGGCATCGATTCTGCCGCACCTGCTGTCGCGCTACGACATTCAACTGGCGCCACATCTGGTTGGCGCACCGCCCGACAACGCCGCGCCCGAGCGGGCCAAACTGATCGCCTACAGCCGACGCGACGCGCAGTTGCTGGCCCGGCACTGGGGTCTGGAATTTGACGATGCTGGCGTGCAACCGCCGGAGCCGGCCTGCGCCCATACTGCAGCGCAATTGCTGGCAGCCATCGAAGGGGGTGATTTTGCGCAGCGCGCCGGGCCGCTGTCAGCGGCGCTCTGGCGCACGACCGCGCCTGAGGCTGCGGCAAGCGCTGTCCCAAGCGATTCCGTCGTGGCGCATCTGGATCAGGCCAACGCCTTGCGAAAACGTCTGGGCCACTACCTGGGTGCCACCTTCTATTACGCGGGTGAGTGGTACTGGGGTATTGACCGCCTGCATCATCTGGAGCAGCGTCTGCAAGCGCTGGGTCTGACGCGCCCGGGTGTGAACGACCTGATGTTTGCACCGACTATCGACATGACGACACCTGTGGTCCTGAAGAAGCCGCCGCCCATTGACTTCTTCTTCTCCCTGCGCAGTCCGTATTCGGCCATTGTGGCGCAGCGCGTCTTCGATCTCGCAAGCCGCACCGGTGCAGAAGTCAGACTGCGCTATGTCTTGCCGATGGTGATGCGTGGCTTGCCGGTGCCGCGCGAGAAACGCAGCTACATCAGCCAGGACGCAGCGCGTGAGGCCTTTGTCAGAGGCATCCCCTTTGGCCGGCTGAACGACCCGGTGGGGCGCCCCACCGAGCGCGGCCTGGCGCTGATGCCGCTGGCCGAGCGCCTGGGCAAGGGCCAGGCGTATGTGCTGTCTTTCATGCGCGGTGTCTGGGCCGAAGGGATAGATGCGGGCAGCGACCGTGGCCTGCGCAGCATCGCCGAGCGCGCCGGCCTGTCCTGGATGGATGCGCTCATGGCCCTCAAGGACGAGGCCTGGCGCGAACGTGCAGAGCACAATCGCCAGGAAATGGCTGCGCTCGGACTGTGGGGCGTACCCTCATTTAAAGTGGGCGAATGCGCGGTCTGGGGTCAGGACCGCTTGTGGGCAGTACAGGAGGAATTGTTGAAAGCCAGCACAGAGGCATCCGCGGAGACGGTGGCATGAAGAAGCGCGCGCTGGTTTGCGCACTGGCCCTGAGCAGTTGCATGGCTGTTCTGGCAGCGGACCGGGCGCGCCCCAATATCGTGGTGCTGGTGGCGGACGACTGGGGCTTTAGCGATGTCGGCGCTTTTGGCGGCGAGATCGCCACGCCGAATCTCGATGCCCTGGCGCACCAGGGCATGCGTTTTGCCAATTTTCACGTGGCTGCCTCCTGCGCGCCAACCCGCTCGATGCTGCTGACGGGCGTCGACAACCACCGCAACGGCGTGGGCAACCTGACGGAGACCATGCCGCAGTCGCATCTGGGCAAGCCGGGCTACCTGGGTTCGCTTAACCAGCGTGTGGTCACGGTGGCCACGCTGCTCAAGGACAGCGGTTACCGCACCTATATCGCCGGCAAATGGAACGTGGGCACCGAGCCGCACAACCGGCCCGATCAGCGCGGTTTTGAGCGCTCGCTGGTGCAGGGAGACACTGGCTCTGACAACTGGGATCCGCAGCAGCGCTACTTGCCGCATACCGACAGAGTGCACTGGTATGAAGACGGCAAGGAGGCCGTCATGCCGACCACCTACTACTCGTCGGAATTCTTTGTTGACAAGACCATCGGCTACCTGCGCTCCGGTGCCGGCTCGGGCAAACCCTTCTTCGCCTATGTCGGTTTTCAGGCGAATCACGTCCCGCTGCAAGCGCCGCGCGCTTTCATTGACAAGTACAAGGGCCGCTATCAGCAGGGCTGGACGGCCTTGCGGCAGGCACGACGCGACAAGGCGGCTGAACTTGGGCTGATTCCCAAAGACACGCCCATGGCGACCATGTACAGCACCGACAGCTGGGATGCCCTGAGCGCCAGCGACAAGCAGTACCAGGAACGCCGCATGGAGGTTTACGCCGCCATGGCCGAGGCCATGGACCACCACGTCGGGCGCCTGGTCGCGCACCTGAAGCAGAGCGGTGACTTCGAGAACACGGTGTTTGTCTTTCTGTCCGACAACGGCCCCGAGGGTTCTGACTACAGCGACGCCCAACCCTGGTTGTGGACACAGTACACGCAGGCCATCGACAAGCTTGGCGACAAGGGCGCTTACGCCATCATGGGGCCAAGCTGGGCCAGCGCAGCCGCCGCCCCTCTGAGTGGCTACAAGTTCTATTCGGGTGAAGGTGGCATCCGCACGCCGATGTTCATTTCCGGCGTGCCGGGAATGCAGCCAAACCAGATTCAGCGCAGTTTCACGCACGTGACCGACATCGCGCCCACCCTGCTCGAACTGGCGCAAGTTGCGCGGCCCGGCAGCAGCTACCAGGGGCAGGGCGTTGAGACCATGAGCGGGCGCAGCCTGCTGCCGGCGCTGACCGGTGCGGTGCAGCAGGTGCACCCGGCAGACGAGGCCATCGGCTACGAGCTCTCAGGCAATCTGGCGCTGTTCAAGGGTGAGATGAAACTGGTGAAGAATCTGGCGCCGGTGGGTGACGGCCAATGGCATCTCTACAACTTGCAAAAGGATCCGGGCGAGACGCAGGATCTGCAGCGTCAGTTGCCGCAGGATTTCAGTGCCATGCAGGCCGACTACGACAACTATGCCCAATCCCACGGTGTGTTGCCCATGCCCGTCGGTTACAGCCCGAGCCGGCAGGTCATTATCAACAGCGTCGTCAATTACTGGTGGCCGTTTTACGGTAAATCGATCATGCTTTGGAGCGCGTTGCTGGCAATGGGCGCCGCGAGCCTGATCATCCTGCGCCGACGTCGGCGTCAGTCGACCCGATGAGCGGCGCCGGCTACCTGGCCACGCCCTGGCCGGGCGAAGATGGCGGCCCGCAGCGCTTGCAGGTGGCGCGCGGCGCTGCCATTCTGGGACTGCGCCGAGGCGAGCAGCTGCGCAGCGTCAGCCGCAGGACCTGGATGTCTACCATGACGCTGCTGGGCGCACCGGGCGAGGTCTATCTGTTGACGCACTCGGTGCTTCGCGCCAAGCTGGGCCTGGCCACCACGGCCTGTGTCGAGCGGATCGACCCGCAGAGCCTGAAGACGGTCTGCCGCTCGCCGCGTCTGTCCGGCGGTCCGATGTGGCCCGGCGGCATGGCGCTGCATCGCAATGGTGATCTCTACGTCGTGTATGGCCGCTATCTGCATCGCCTGAACCGCGACTGCGAGCCGCAAGCCCGGCTGCAGTTGCCGGTGAACGAAGCCTACAACTCCTTTGTCATTCTCGACAACGGACTGATCGTGACCAAGAACCTGTCCGAGCATACCGCTGCGCACCTGACTGTGGTGGACGCGCAGACGATGCAGCCGGCCTGTGCGGAGACGTTGTGCCCCGAGCCGTCGATCGCGCGCCTGAGTTCCATCGGCAACACGGTCTATGTGGTCGGCGTGCGCTCCATCTTTCGCTACCACTGGCGCGATGATGCGAGCGCTCTGGTGTTCGACGC
>JBAXOZ010000139.1:0-7045 GCA_037132975.1 Comamonadaceae bacterium | reverse complement strand
AAGCCGAGACTGGTGACTTTCATCAAGACTCCCGCTGGCAGCTCGGGTACCATGTCCTGGCCTTGTATCCACCAAAGGAGAGTCAAGATGGCCACCTCGAGAGACGAACGGATCGGCGCCATAAGCAACCCGCTGGTCCTGGCCATTGACCAGGGCACGCACGCGAGTCGGGCGCTGGTGTTTGATCGACAGGGGCGCACGCTTGCCAGCGGCGTGGCAAACATCAGCATCAGCTACCCGCAGGCCGACTGGGCCGAGCAGAATGGCGACGAGATCATGAACTCGGTGCGTATGGCCGCGACGCAGGCCTTACAGGCTCTGGGGACACGCCGGCAGGACGTGGTGACCGCCGGACTGTCGAGCCAGCGCTCCAGCGTGATTTGTTGGGACCGGATCACGGGAGAGCCCCTGTCACCCATCTTCAGTTGGCAGGACCGGCGCGCCCACGCCTGGATCGACCAATTGCAGCCGCACGCCGATAGCGTGCATCGCAAGACCGGTCTCTTTCTCTCGCCGCACTACGGCGCCAGCAAATTGCGCTGGGCGCTGGACCATCTGCCCGCCGTGCGTGCAGCGCTGGAGAACCAGACCTTGTGCTGGGGCCCGATGGCGAGTTTTGTGGTGTTTCGCCTGTGCGCCGAGCAGCCCTTTCTGGCGGACCCGCAGTGCGCCGCACGCACCCAGCTGTGGAACCTGCATACGCAGGACTGGGATCCTGAACTGCTGGCGCTGTTCGGCCTGCCAGCAGGCTTTCTGCCTCGCAGTGTGCCGACCTGCCACGCCTGGGGAACCCTGGACCTGCCGGGTGCGGCCATTCCCCTGACCGCGGTCAATGGTGATCAGTCGGCGGCCGTGTTTGCCTTTGGCTGGCCTGAAGCAGATGCTGCCTACATCAACATCGGCACCAGTGCCTTTGTGCAGCGCGCGCTCAATCACTTTCCCGGCCACGTGCCGCGCCAGCTGACCGGGATCATCCTGGACGATGGTGCCACCAAGGTCTATATGGTCGAAGGCAATGTGAACGGTGCTGGTAGCGCGCTGGAGTGGGTCAGCAAGGAGTTCGGCATCGGGCAGCTCACGAAGGAGTTGCCGCAATGGCTGGGCCGGCCTGATGAGCCACCGTTGTTTCTCAATGGCATCGCGGGTCTGGGTGGGCCGTTCTGGCAACCTGAATTTGCGTCGCGCTTTGTTGGCGAGGCTGAGCCCTGGCTCAAAGCCGTGGCCGTGGTCGAGAGCATCGCCTTTTTGCTGCAGGCCAACATCGATCACATGAACAAGTACGTGCCTTCGGCGCAGCGTATCCGCATCAGCGGTGGCGTCTCCTTGCTCGACGGTCTTTGCCAGCGTCTGGCCTGCATCAGTGGCCTGCCGGTACACCGGCGCGACGACCCGGAGGCCAGCGCGCGCGGCATCGCCTATCTGGCTTGCGGACGCCCCGCGGACTGGAACCAGGGCGCGCATGAGGACGTCTTTGCGGCGCAGAGCGATTCAGCACTGCAAGCGCGCTACCGGCGCTGGCGCGCGCTGATGGCCGAGGCCACCGGGATTTGAGTAGGGGAATGCTGCGCTGCGGTAATATCCCTGCTCTCATGAATCTTCCGACTCCGCTCAATCCCCTGCCTGGCGCTGCAACGCACGTGCCGCACGAACACACCCGGATTCGCGAGATACCGTACAACTACACCTCGTTTTCGGATCGCGAAATCGTCATCCGACTGCTGGGCGAGCGCTCCTGGGAGGCGCTGAACCGCTTGCGCGAGGAGCGCCGTACCGGGCGCTCGGCGCGCATGCTCTACGAGGTGCTGGGCGACGTCTGGGTGGTGCAGCGCAACCCGTATTTGCAGGATGATTTGCTGGACAACCCGAAGCGGCGCCAGTTGCTGGTGGAAGCGCTGCAGCACCGCCTGGGCGAAGTGCAAAAGCGCCGCCTACCGGATGGGGATCCGGAGCGCGACGCCTTGGTCGGCGAATTGCTTGCTGCAGCTGACGCAGCCGTGCAGGCCTTTGACGCTGCCTTTGTTGAAACAGCGGCATTGCGCCGCAGGGCGCAGCGGGTGCTTTACCGGCTGACCGCCAAGGACAATGTCAAGTTCGACGGTCTGTCGCGCGTCAGTCATGTGACCGATGCCACCGACTGGCGCGTCGAGTACCCCTTTGTTGTGCTCACGCCCGATACCGAAGCCGAGATGGCGGCGCTGGTAAAGGGTTGCATCGAACTCGGGTTGACCATCATTCCGCGTGGCGGAGGTACCGGCTACACCGGTGGCGCCATTCCCCTGACCTGGAAGAGCGTGGTCATCAATACCGAAAAGCTCGAAGCCATGACGGAGGTCGAGCTGGTGATGCTGCCCGGTCTGGAGCAAGCCGTTGCAACGGTCTGGACCGAAGCCGGTGTGGTGACGCAGCGCGTGGCCGACGCCGCCGAGCGCGCCGGTTTTGTTTTTGCCGTGGACCCGACATCGGCCGAGGCTTCCTGCATTGGCGGCAACATCGCCATGAACGCCGGCGGCAAGAAAGCTGTTTTGTGGGGAACGGCGCTGGACAATCTGGCGAGCTGGCGCATGGTGACGCCGCAGGCCGAGTGGCTGGAAGTGACTCGTCTGGGCCACAACCTGGGCAAGATTCATGACGTTGCACTGGCGCGCTTCGAGCTGAAGTATTTCGCTGCCGACGGCAAGTCCCTGCTGCGCACCGAGCAGTTGGACATTCCTGGCCACAGTTTCCGCAAGCACGGCCTGGGCAAGGATGTGACCGACAAGTTCTTGAGCGGCCTGCCCGGTATCCAGAAAGAGGGTTGCGATGGCTTGATCACCAGTGCGCGCTGGATCGTGCACCGCAAGCCAGCGCACACGCGCACCGTGTGTCTGGAGTTCTTTGGCAACGCCAGGGATGCGGTGCCCAGCATCGTCGAGATCAAGGACTTCATGTTCGCCGAGCAGAAGCGCTCCGGCGTTTTGCTGGCAGGGCTTGAGCATCTGGATGACCGCTATCTGCGGGCCGTGGGTTACGCCACCAAGTCGCGCCGTGGCGGCCTGCCCAAGATGGTGCTGTTTGGCGACATTGCCGGCAACGACGCCGATGCCGTGGCGCGCGCGACTTCGGAGGTGGTGCGCATTGCCAATTCGCGCAGTGGCGAAGGCTTTGTTGCCATCAGTGCCGATGCACGCAAGAAATTCTGGCTCGATCGCAAGCGCACGGCAGCGATCAGCAAGCACACCAACGCCTTCAAGATCAATGAGGACGTGGTGATTCCGCTGCCGCGCATGGCCGAGTACACCGACGGCATCGAGCGCATCAACATCGAACTGAGTCTGCGCAACAAGATCGCGCTGTGCGACGAACTGGAAGAATTCTTTGCCGCTGGCCATCTGCCGCTGGGCAAGCATGACGACGCGCGCTTGCTTCCTTCAGCCGAGTTGCTGGAGGACCGGGTCGCGCAGGCGCTGGCGCTGATCGCCGAAGTGCGGACCCTGTGGCAGGGCTGGCTGGACGATGTGAACGGCTTGTTTGTGCAGTTGCAGGATCACAGCCTGCGTGCCAGCTGGAAGACGCAGCTGAGGGCACCCTTGCAAAACATCTTTAGCGGTGGCGCCTTTGAAGCCATCCTGCGCGAGTGCAATGCGGTGCACCAGCGCGTGCTCAAGGGCCGGGTCTGGGCGGCGCTGCACATGCACGCTGGCGACGGCAATGTGCACACCAACATTCCGGTCAACAGCGACGATTACGACATGCTGCGGGCGGCGCACGGTGCCGTCAAGCGCATCATGGCGCTGGCAAGATCGCTGGACGGCGTGATCTCGGGCGAGCACGGCATTGGCATCACCAAGCTGGAGTACCTGACGGATGAAGAACTGCGGCCGTTCACCGAGTACAAGGCCAGGATCGACCCCGAGGGGCGCTTCAACAAGGGCAAACTGTTGCGCGGTGTTGCTGGGGGTCAGGATCGTCAGTCTGACCTGACCAATGCCTACACACCCAGCTTTGGCTTGATGGGGCACGAGTCGCTCATCATGCGCCAGAGCGACATCGGTGCCATTGCCGACAGCGTGAAGGACTGCCTGCGCTGCGGCAAGTGCAAGCCGGTTTGCGCCACCCATGTGCCGCGCGCCAATCTGCTGTACAGCCCGCGCAACAAGATTCTGGCGACCTCCCTGCTGGTCGAGGCTTTCCTGTACGAAGAGCAGACGCGCCGGGGTATCTCAATCCGGCACTGGCAGGAGTTTGAGGATGTGGCTGACCACTGCACGGTTTGCCACAAATGCCTGTCGCCGTGCCCGGTGGACATCGATTTTGGCGACGTCACCATGAACATGCGCAACCTGCTGCGCAAGATGGGGCAGAAGACCTTCCGGCCGGCCGGTGCGGCCGCGATGTTCATGCTGAGCGCGACGAACCCGGAAACCATCCGGCTGGCTCGCTCGGTGATGGTCAACCTGGCGATCCGGGCGCAGCGCTTTGCTGCGGATCTGTTCAAGGTCATCTCGCGCCGCCAGACCAAGGCGCCGCCCGCCACCGTGGGCACGGCGCCGCTGAAAGAACAGATCATCCATTTTGTCAACAAGAAGATGCCCGGTGGTTTGCCCAAGAAGACGGCGCGGGCCCTGCTGGACATCGAGGACAAGGATTACGTCCCCATCATTCGTGACCCGCAGGCCACCAGTGCCGAAACCGAGGCAGTGTTTTACTTTCCGGGTTGCGGCTCCGAGCGACTCTTCAGCCAGGTCGGTCTGGCAACCCAGGCGATGCTCTGGCATGCCGGTGTGCAGACCGTGCTGCCGCCGGGCTATCTGTGTTGTGGCTACCCGCAGCGCGGTGCTGGCGAGTTTGACAAGGCCGAGCAGATCATCACCGATAACCGGGTGTTGTTCCACCGCGTGGCCAATACCTTGAACTACCTGGACATCAAGACCGTGGTGGTGAGTTGCGGTACCTGTTTTGATCAGTTGCAGGGCTACGAGTTTGATCAGATCTTTCCGGGCAGCCGCATCATCGACATCCACGAGTACCTGCTGGAGAAGGGCATCACGCTGAAGGACGCGGGCGCCTTCCTGTTCCATGACCCGTGCCACAGCCCGATGAAGTTGCAGGAACCCATCAAGACGGTCAGGGCGCTGCTCGGTGACAAAGTGATCCTGTCCGACCGTTGTTGTGGCGAATCCGGAACGCTGGCACTGAACCGGCCGGATGTCTCGACCCAGGTACGCTTTCGCAAGGAAGAAGAGATCCGCAAGGGCGAAGTCGAACTGCGTGAAATGGGTGGCCTGGGCGCCAAAGACAACATCAAGATCCTGACCTCCTGCCCGGCTTGCCTGCAAGGACTGAGCCGCTTTGGTGACGACTTGCAGAACGGTTTGTTGCAGGCCGACTACATCGTGGTCGAGATGGCAAACCAGATTCTGGGAGAACAGTGGATGGCGGACTATGTGAAGCGGGCCAATGCCGGCGGTATCGAGCGGGTCCTGGTGTAGGACATGACGCCCTGCCCGTTGTGCACAGGCATCGGCGGCGCGCTGGTGTTTCAGGGTGAAAAGTTCAGGGTCATCCGGGCTGACGAGGCGGGCTTCCCGGCTTTCTACCGGGTGGTGTGGACGGCCCATGTGGCCGAGTTCTCGGATCTAGACGATACCGATCGCAGCCTTTGCCTGGCGGCAGTCAACGTGGTGGAACTGGCTTTACGCGAGCATCTGCAACCAACCAAGATCAATCTGGCCGCGCTAGGCAATGTGGTGCCGCATCTGCACTGGCACGTGATCGCCCGATTTGACTGGGACACGCATTTTCCGGCGCCGGTGTGGGCGCAGGCCTGCCGAGCGGCTGATGGTATGCGCCAACAATTTGTGCGGGACCGACTGGAACGGGTGGAACAGGAAGTGGCGAAACGGTTGACTGCATTGGGGAAAATGGCAGTAGGCTAGATTCGAAACTTGTGCTTTAATTTCCCGAAAAGGCGTTGATTTATCAGTAGAGTCGTCGGTCTTGGGGAGGGGTTGCATTGTGTCGGGTCATGCATCGCTGAATCATATCTATAGAACTGTGTGGAACCAGGCTCTGGGAGCCATGGTTGCTGTTGCGGAAATCACGTCCAGCGGCGGGTGCTGCAAGGGCGTCTCTGGCACTTCGACCAGTCGGCGACCTCGGCTGCTGCTGTTCACGTCCCGGTTCGCGGTTCTGTCTCTGGGCGTTGCCATGGCCTGGGGTCTGAATCCATCAGTTGCACTTGCTAACCCCAGCGGGGGCGTAGCGATCGTCGGCCAGGCCGGCATGGTCAATCAGGGCAACAAGCTCACCGTCACCACGCAAAACGGTGCCGGTACCAACTACTCCGCGATCAACTGGCAGAGTTTTTCGATTCCCTCAGGCAGCACAACCTACTTCCAGCAGCCCAGCGCGACCAGCACGTCCATCAACCGGGTCGTGACGAACACGCCATCACAGCTGTTTGGCACCCTGGGCAGCAATGGCAATCTGGTGCTGGTGAACCAGTCTGGCATAGCGGTGGGTGCTGGCGCGGTGGTGGATACCGCCGGCTTTACCGCATCGAGCCTGCGCATGAGCGATGCCGACGCGCTGGCCGGGCGACTGATGTTTGGCGACGGGCTGGCGTCCAGCGCAGGCGTCTCGGTGCAGGGCAGGATACTGGCACGCAGTGGCGACGTGGTGTTGTTGGGCAGTTCTGTTGATACCGGAAAAGACGCGCTGATCCAGGCGCCCAACGGCAGCACGATTCTGGCAGCGGGTCGGCAGATCGAACTGACCGGCCGGGGGCTCGAAGGCATCAGCCTGCAAGTTCAGGCGCCGACTGATCAGGCCGTCAACCTCGGCACACTCAAAGGCGATGCGGTGGCCATCTTTGCCGGCACACTCAGGCACAGCGGATTGATCCAGGCTACCACCGCCACCATGGAAGGTGGCAAGGTGGTGCTCAAAGCGTCTGGTGATGCGTACGTTGAAGGCACAGGCACGATCACTGCCACCGGCACCAAAGGCGGCAGCGTGGACGTGCTGGGCAATCGCGTTGCGGTAACGGATCAGGCCGCGATTGATG
>JBAXOZ010000138.1:0-7073 GCA_037132975.1 Comamonadaceae bacterium | reverse complement strand
AGAGTGGTCTTGCCGGCGCCGAGATCACCGCGCAGTTCAATGAAGGCCTGGCCCAACAAGACCTGTGCCGCGAGCCTCGCGGCAAAACCCTGGGTCGCGTTTTCATCGCTCCAGTGCAGACTTTTTACAATCGGCGGATGAGTCAACTCATTCATCAGGTCAATGCCAATCCATCGGTTTCCATGATTCAGGCTTGGGCCCGGGAGCTTGGATTCTCGCAAATCGGCGTGGCGGGTGTTGACTTGTCTTCATCTGAGGCAGGATTGTCGGCCTGGCTGGCCGCTGAATTTCATGGTGGCATGAGCTATATGGCGCAGCATGGTCTCAAGCGCGCCCGACCCGCTGAACTCTTACCAGGCACGCTCAGCGTCATCACGCTGCGCATGGACTATCTGAGCGCCGCTGCGCCGGCCGACTGGCAAGAGATCGAACTGCAGCGTCCCAATCGGAGCGAAGAGGGTACGGTGTCTATCTATGCCCGGGGGCGCGACTATCACAAGGTGCTGCGTCGTCGTCTGCAACAGCTGGCTGAGAGGATGACGGCCGAATGGGGGCCATTCGGGTATCGCGTCTTTACCGATTCAGCCCCCGTTTTGGAGGCTGAGCTGGCTGCGCGCAGCGGCCAGGGCTGGCGTGGAAAACACACTTTGCTGCTCAACCGTGAAGGCGGGTCCCTATTTTTTCTGGGTGAGATTTATGTTGACTTGCCACTCAGCCCGACCGATCCAGTCGCTGAGCATTGCGGCCGCTGCCAGGCTTGCATCGATATTTGCCCGACGCGGGCCATTGTTGCACCGTACCGGCTTGATGCGCGGCGCTGCATTTCCTACCTCACTATTGAGCATGGGGGTTCCATACCGCTGGAACTGCGTACGCTGATGGGCAATCGCATTTACGGATGTGATGATTGTCAGCTGGTGTGCCCGTGGAACAAGTTTGCGCAACGCAGCGCTTTGCCAGACTTTGACGAGCGCGCCGGGCTGACGGGTGGTCAGCTGGTCACCTTGTTTGGCTGGACCGAGCAGGAATTCATGCTTCATACCGAGGGCAGCCCGATCCGGCGCATTGGACATGAGCGCTGGCTGCGCAATATTGCCGTGGCACTGGGCAACGCCCTGCGTGACGGCGCCAGTGAGCCGCTGCGCGCTGCCCTGGTTGCGCGCGCAGACCATCCGAGCGCATTGGTGCGCGAGCATGTGCTGTGGGCGTTGGACGCCTGATCGGCCTGGCCTAAAGGTTTCTCAGCACGCCCAGTGCAAAAGGCAGGCTGACCATACCCAACAAGGTCGACAGCGTCACGAGTCCCGCCACGTAGGCGCCGTCGTAGCCCATGCGCGCCGCCAGTACGTAGCAGCTTGACGCGGTGGGCAGGGCCGAAAAAGCCAGCAGAACCGTGCTTTGTACCGGATCCAGATGAAAGAGGTAGGAAAAACCCAGCGCCGCCAGTGGCAGCAGGAAATGCCGTATCGCGAGCAGGGCCAGCGCCATGAGTTTGGCCTGACCCAAAGCACCAAAGCGCATGCCAGCGCCCGCTGCCATCAAGCCCAGTGCCAGCGAAGCACCGCCAATGCGGTTGACGGTGGGTTCCAGCCAGGCCGGCAGGGAAAAACCCAACAGGTTGGCTGCCAGACCTGATGCCGTGCCAATGATCAGCGGGTTGCGCAGCAGTTCGCGCAGGAAACCGCGCTGTGCGTGGCGTGCCATTGGCCAGACGGCGCCGACGTTGAAGAGCGGCACGCAGACCCCGATCAACACGGCGATCAGCAGCAAGCCTTGTGGGCCAGCCAGTCGCTCTGCCAAAGCCAGGCCGACGAAGGAGTTGAAACGAAAGCCCACTTGCGCGCTGGCGGCGTGCGCTCGCGCTGGAATGTGGCGTCCCAGCCAGGGCCAGTGTGGTAGTGAATAAGCCAGCGCAATGCCGGTCAGGCCCATGGCCCAGCCGGCGCCAATCAGGCTCGATGCACCGGCAATATCGAGCGGACTCTTGATGATGGAGTGGAACAGCAGCACCGGAAAGAAGAGAAAATAAACCAGCGTCTCCACCTGTTCCCAGACGCTGCGATTCAGCGCTGTATAGCGGCATACCAGGTAGCCGCTCAGGATCAGCGAGAAGTCAGGAAAGAGAAGTTGGACGAAATTCACCAGGCGAGAATACCAGCGAATGGGCCGCAGGCGGCCCGGGTAACATCGGCTTGTCATCCCGGCCCCGCAGTTGTCATGCCGGACCTGATCCGGCATCCATGCCTTCTGGCGCAGTCAGGTAGATTGCGGTAGGGAAAGATTGATAATGCCATTTCAAATAGAGGAGTTTTCAACATCATGTTTCGTCGAACACTGTTTGCCTTAAGCCTGCTCGTTGTAGCCGGTACCGCTGCCGCGCAGGGCTATCCCAACAAAGTCATCAAACTGCAGGTGCCGTTTGCGCCGGGGGGTACCACCGACATCATCGCGCGTACCATTTCCGACGCCCTGGGCAAGGCCCTGGGTCAGACGGTGGTGGTGGAGAACAAGGCTGGTGGCGGCGGCATTATCGGTGCTGCCGAGACGGCCAAGGCAGCGCCGGACGGGTATTCCCTGGGCATGGCCACGGTGTCGACGACGGCAGCCAATCCGGCCATCAACCCGCGCACGCCCTACAACCCGCTGACCGATTTCACGCCCATCATCAACATTGCGGCCACACCGAACGTGATCGCAGTGCACCCCAGTTTTCCGGCCAAGGATTACAAGGGTTTCATGGCAGAGGTGAAGCGTAACCCGGGCAAGTATTCCTACTCATCGTCCGGGACCGGCGGCATTGGGCACTTGCAGACCGAGTTGTTCAAGAACCTGAGCGGTACCTTTATCACGCACATTCCGTACCGCGGTGCCGGACCAGCCCTGAACGACACGGTTGCAGGTCAAGTTCCCATGACCTTTGACAACCTGCCTTCGGCCCTGCCGTTCATTCAGTCCAATCGGCTGGTAGCGATCGTGGTTGCAGCACCCCAGCGCCTGTCGCAATTGCCCAACGTGCCGACCTTCAAGGAAGTGGGGCTGGAGCCGGTCAATCGCATGGCCTACTATGGCATCTATGGCCCCAAGGGGATGCCCAAGGACATCGTGGACAAGATCAATGCCGGTGTGCGCAAGGCGCTGGAGGATCCTGCAGTGAAAAAGCGCATTGAAGAGACCGGATCGATCATCATTGCCAATACACCCGAGCAGTTTGCCGCGCAGATCAAGGCCGAGTTTGAGGTCTACAAGAAAGTGGTCGAATCCGCCAAACTCAAACTGGACTGAGAGAGGGCGCAGCATCGCTTAGCCATGTCCGCCCAGGCGCTTATCGACGCCTTTATTGACGCCTTGTGGCTTGAGGAAGGATTGTCAAAAAACACGCTGGCAGCCTATCGCCGCGACCTGACCCTTTACGGAGCCTGGTTGCAGGGGCGAGGGCGCGGCCTGACCGAGACGACTGAGGCGGATCTGAACGCGTACTTTTCGGCGCAGCACGAGACGAGCAAGGCAACCACCGCGAACCGGCGCTTGACAGTTTTCAAACGCTACTTTCGCTGGGCCTTGCGCGAGCGCATCATTGCCTGCGACCCGACGCTCAAACTGCAGGCTGCCAAGCAGGCGTTGCGCGTGCCCAAGACGCTGACCGAGGCCCAGGTTGAAGCCCTGTTGCAGGCACCAGACACGGCGCAGGCACTCGGGGTGCGTGACCGCACCATGCTGGAGCTGATGTATGCCAGCGGACTGCGCGTCAGTGAACTGGTGACGCTCAAGGTCTTCAACGTCAGCCTGTCGGAAAACGTGCTGCGTGTGCTTGGCAAAGGCAACAAGGAGCGGCTGGTTCCCTTTGGCGAGGTGGCCAGCGCCTGGATCAGGCAGTACCTGGAAAGCGCACGTGCCGAACTGCTGGCCGGGAAGCAGACTGAAGACCTGTTTGTCAGCCATCGTGGCAGCAAGGCCGGCAGCGCCATGAGTCGTGTCATGTTCTGGATGATCGTGAAGAAACATGCCCGCACCGCAGGTATCACGGCACCTTTGTCGCCGCATACCTTGCGGCATGCTTTTGCCACCCATCTGCTCAATCACGGTGCTGATCTGCGCGCGGTGCAGATGTTGCTGGGGCATGCTGATATTTCAACCACTACCATCTATACCCATGTGGCGCTGGAGCGACTGAAGGTCCTGCATGCGCAGCATCATCCGCGCGGTTGAACAGAGATACCAAAGATAGAAGGAAGCAAGATGGCAATTTATGAACTTGAGGGCGTGACACCCCGCATTTCCGATTCGGCTTGGGTTGCCGACAGTGCCCAGGTGATCGGCAACGTGGAACTCGCTGACGATAGCAGCGTCTGGTTTGGCGTGGTGATCCGCGGCGACACCGAGACCATCCGCATCGGGCGCGGCAGCAATATTCAGGATTTGAGTGTGCTGCATGCGGACATCGGCAAGCCACTCGCGGTCGGCGAAGACGTGACGGTCGGCCATCGGGCCGTATTGCATGGCTGCACGATTGGTGATGGCTGCCTGATCGGGATTGGCGCGGTGGTGCTCAATGGCGCCAAGATTGGAGCCGGTTGTCTGGTGGGTGCTGGCGCACTGGTGACCGAGGGCAAGGAGTTCGCGCCGGGCTCGATGATCCTGGGCAGTCCGGCCAAAGTGGTCAAGGAACTCACGCCCGAGCGGATAGCGGGCTTACGCCGCAGCGCACAGGGTTATGTGGACAATGCACGGCGCTTTCGAGACGGGTTCAAAAGTGTCTGAGATTCACAAGTTCCTGTTTGACGGCGTGCCGGTGCGTGGTGTGCTGGTGCGACTGACCGACGCATGGACCGAAATCCTGCGCCGCCGCGCCAGTGGTTCTGGCGCTTACCCGGCACCCGTGCAGAACCTGCTCGGGGAGATGACGGCTGCAGTCACCTTGATGCAATCGAACATCAAGTTCAATGGCGCGCTGGTGCTCCAGGTGTTCGGTGATGGCCCGGTCAAACTGGCGGTGGCAGAGGCGCAGTCTGATTTTGCCTTGCGCGCGACCGCAACCGTTATCGGTGATGTTGTGCCCGATGCCAGTTTGAGCGCGCTGGTGAATTTGCATCACGAGGGCCGTTGCGCTATCACACTTGACCCGAAAGACCGCTTGCCAGGCCAACAGCCTTATCAGGGCGTTGTCCCCTTGTCGCTCGACGGCGATACCCCGATGGAGAGTCTGAGTCAGGTGCTGGAACACTATATGCGGCAAAGCGAGCAGCTTGAAACAACGCTGGTGCTGGCAGCGGACGATAAGGTTGCGGCCGGCTTGCTGATCCAACGCCTGCCACTGGCAGGTGCTGGCAATCTGGCGGGCAGTTCGTCGGTCGATGACGATTCGATCGACAGCCATGAGGACTACAGGCGCATTGCCATACTGGCTTCAAGCCTGCAGCGTGGTGAACTTCTGAGTCTTGACGCTGACACCATCTTGCGCCGTCTGTTCTGGCAGGAAAAGATCAGGCGCTTGCGCAGCAACGCTGAGGAGGCTCGACCTTACTTTGCCTGCAACTGCAGTCGGGAGCGCGTTGAAAAAATGCTTGTCGGACTGGGCCAGGAGGAGGCCCAAAGCATTCTGACCGAGCGCGGCGAAATTGAGGTGGATTGCGAATTCTGCGGTGCCCAGGAGCGTTTTGACGCAGTGGACGTCGCGCAGCTTTTCAGTGCCGGTGTGAAGGTGCCGACGGACGGCGCGGCGCGGCACTGAGACCGGACAATTCAGCGACTGGCCGCTGCTTTGGGCGCTCCAGCGACTTGCACAAAAATTTCATTCGGTCGGACCATGCCGAGTTCCATACGCGCTTTTTCTTCCACCATATCCAGGCCCTCCTTGAGGTCCCGAACTTCAGCTGCCAGTCTGTCGTTGGCAAGCTGCGCCTGCTGATTCTGCTGGTTCTGGTGTCGGAGTTGCTCGGTCAGACGTGCGACTGCGGGAATGCTGCCTCGGCCAAACCACAACTGTGCCTGCAGGATGACCAGCAGGGCAATCAGAACAGCCGGGGCGAGGTGCTTGCGCATGCTCGGTTGTCAGGGGTCGTGCGCAGCTCTCAGCGCAGGTTATAGAAGGCCGAGCGACCGGGGTAGCTTGCGATGTCACCCATGTCTTCTTCGATGCGCAGCAACTGGTTGTACTTGGCCATGCGGTCCGAGCGGCTGAGCGAGCCGGTCTTGATCTGGCCGGCATTGGTGCCCACCGCAATGTCGGCGATGGTTGAATCTTCGGTTTCACCCGAGCGGTGACTGATGACGGCGGTGTAGCCGGCGCGCTTGGCCATCTCGATGGCGGCAAAGGTTTCAGTCAGGGTGCCGATCTGGTTGATCTTGATCAGTATCGAGTTGGCAATACCCTTGTCGATACCTTCCTTGAAGATCTTGGTGTTGGTGACAAACAGGTCGTCACCCACAATCTGCACCTGCTTGCCCAGACGATCTGTCAGGATTTTCCAGCCGTCCCAGTCGTTCTCGGCCATGCCGTCCTCAATGCTGATGATCGGGTATTTGTCGACCCAGGTGGCCAGCATGTCTGTCCACTCCTGCGAACTCAGTACCAGGCCTTCACCTTCGAGGTGGTATTTACCGTCCTTGTAGAACTCGCTGGCAGCGCAGTCCAGGCCGATGGCAATCTGTTCGCCTGCGGTAAAGCCCGCTTTGTCGATGGCGTCAAGAATCAACTGGATCGCGGCTTCATGGTTGGCCACACTGGGTGTGAAGCCGCCTTCGTCACCGACAGCGGTGCTCATGCCCTTGTCGTGAATGATCTTCTTCAGGGCGTGAAAGACTTCGGCGCCATAGCGCAAAGCTTCACGAAAGCTCGGAGCCCCCAGCGGGATGATCATGAATTCCTGTAAATCCAGATTGTTGTTGGCATGCGCGCCACCATTGACGACGTTCATCATCGGCACCGGCAACTGCATGGCGCCCATGCCACCAAAGTAGCGGTACAGTGGCAAACCGGATTCTTCAGCCGCAGCGCGGGCCACGGCCATCGAGACGGCCAGCATGGCGTTGGCACCGAGGCGCGACTTGTTCTCGGTGCCGTCGAGATCAATCAG
>JBAXOZ010000137.1:0-7077 GCA_037132975.1 Comamonadaceae bacterium | reverse complement strand
GCCGGTATGTGCTATGCCGTGGTTTTGTGGATAACTTTTGCCGTCCGGCTGCTGGCCTCTCACTCCGCCAGACCAGAGTAGTTGAGCTGTATGGCACGGGAGCGCGACGCGTCGATTTGTTCATTTGCAGTCCAGCGGTATCAAGCACCAGCCAAACAGGCCGGTGTCTTTTTTCCAACTGGAGTAGATCGTGCATTTCCAAACAACCAAGCCTACCAAATCACTCAAAAAGCTGGTCACGCCTGTCATCTCGGGCATGGCCGCACTGGTATCCCAGGTGGCCCACGCTGGCCCAGCCCTGCCCTGGGACGGCCCGATCACCACGGTGGTCAACAACCTGACTGGGCCGGTGGCCACCGGCATTTCGACCGTGGCCTTCCTGGCAGCCGGTGCAGCGCTGATTTTTGGCGGTGACGACCTGGGTGGCATTGCAAAGAAGTTGTTGTACGTGGTGCTCGGTGTGGCGCTGATCGTTTTTGGCGCCAACTTCCTGAGCATGATCGGCCTGGTCAACAGCGGTGCGTTGATCTGACGGTCCGTCGTTTCTGATCGCAAATCATGGCTGATCAAAGTTCAGACGTCGGCGCTGATTTTTCAGTGCCGCTGCATCAATCCATGCTCAGGCCCATGTTGCTGCTTGGCGCCGAGCGCGAACTGATCCTGGCACTGGGAATCGTGGCCGGCGTGTTCATTGTTTCCTTGTTTCAACTCTGGGCCGCCATTTTTGGTCTGGTTTTGTGGGCCGTCGGCGCCTGGGTGTTGACACGTGCAGCCAGTTTTGATCCCCAACTCTCCAAGACGTTCGGGCGTAGTTTGCGCTACCGCAAGCTTTACAAGAGCGCGGCAACACCGTTTGCCTCGCCCCGCACCTTTGGAGACTGACCATGCTCTTGAAAGAATTTCGCAGTCATGCCCAAGGGCTGCCCGATCTGCTGCCCTGGGCGGCGCTGATCGACAACGGCGTGGTGCTCACCAAATCTGGCGGTTTGCTGGCGGGCTTTGAATTTCGTGGCCCGGATCTGGACAGCGCCACCAAAGAGGAATTAGCCGCCGTGTCGGCCCGCATCAATGCGGCCCTGGCACTTGATGATGGCTGGTGCTTGCATGTGGATGCCGTGCGTCGTCAATCCCCTGGCTACCCAGCGGACGGCGCTTTTCCGGACCGTACCACCCGACTGCTGGACGATTGCCGCCGTCTTGCGCATGAAGGCGAATGGGCTGGCTTTCAGAGTGACTACAGGCTTGTCTTGTGCTGGCATCCAGACCCTGATGCCGCGGCTAAAACCGAAATGCTGTTTGTGGATGGTGCTCAAAAGACCGGTGTGGCAGAGCGCAGCTTGATCCGTTTCAAAACCGCGCTGGCCGAAATTGAATCACGGCTGGCGGGTACGCTCAAAATCCGTCGCATGGTGGACACAGTCGACACTGAGACTGGGGCTGTGGAAAGTCAACTTCTGGCGCATCTGGCGGCCTGTGTTGCTCTGGAGCCGCGGTCCAGTTTCGTCATGGGCACGGTGCCGATGTACCTGGACTCGGTACTGGGTCAACATGACTTTGTGACGGGGTTCGAGCCCCGGATTGATGACAAGACAGCCATATGCATTGCCGTCACGGGCTTTCCTGGAACCAGCTTTCCTGGCGTCCTGGACTTCTTGTCACGCCTGCCAGTCGAATACCGCTGGTCAAACCGTTTCATTTTCATGCCGGTGCGTGAGGCTGACAAGGCGCTTGGTAAGTACCGATCAAAGTGGGCGCAAAAGCGGCTCTCACTGATGAATTTGATGCGTTCAAGTCAAGGTGGTGGCGTCACGCACGTGAATGCAGATGCGGACGACATGGCTGCGGATGCGGTCGCGGCCATGGCTGAAGCCAGCAGTGGCCTGGTGCGATTTGGTTATTACACCAGCGTCGTTTTGCTCTCCAGTGCGAATCTCCAGCAATTGCGTGATGCGGCTCAGTACGTGACAAAAATGATCGCCAATGCCGGGTTTTCAGCTCGGGTCGAATCCGTCAATGCGGTGGAAGCCTATTTGGGAAGCATGCCTGGCAACCTGTTTGCCAATGTGCGCCGCCCGCTGGTCAACACCTTGAACCTGGCTCACTTGCTGCCGCTCACGGCGATTTGGGCCGGGCCTGAGGTCCATCCCTGTCCTTTTTATCCTGAGCATTCAGCCCCGCTGCTGCAGGCCAAAACCGATGGCGCGACACCTTACCGACTCAGTCTGCACGCTGGCGATTTGGGACACACGGCCATCATTGGCCCGACCGGCTCGGGAAAGTCCACCCTGCTGGCAACGCTGGTGGCGCAGCATTTTCGCTATCCCAGAGCGCAAGCCTTTGTCTTTGACAAGGGCTATTCCATGTTCCCCTTGGTGGCTGCTGCCGGTGGCCAGCATTACGACATTGCGGGCGAATCCGACAACATCACCTTTTGCCCCTTGGGACGCATTGATGATGAAGTTGAGCGCAGCTGGGCGGCTGAATGGCTGGAAAGCTTGGCAGAGCTGCAAGGTGTGGTCATGTCGCCGGAGTTGCGCAAGGAACTCTTTCGTGCGGTGAACCAGTTGGCGGCTTCAACCGACTGCGCGGAGCAACGCACGCTGTCAAATTTTTTGCTGACATTGCAGGACAACCGTCTGCGTGAAGCCCTGGAGTACTACTCACTGCGTGGCGCGGCTGGTCGGTTGCTGGATGCCGAAAGCGACGGAATGCAGGCTGACATCTTCCAGGTCTTCGAGCTTGAACACCTGATGGCACGCGGCGAAAAGATCGTGCTGCCCGTCCTTGCCTATCTGTTTCATCGGCTTGAGCAACGTTTTCAGGGGCAACCCACCTTGCTGGTGCTTGATGAGGCCTGGATCATGTTGGGCCACCCCGCATTCAGGGCCAAGATTCGCGAATGGCTGAAGGTGCTGCGCAAGTCGAACGTGGCGGTCATTTTTGCCACCCAGTCCCTGAGCGATTTGTCGCGCAGTGGCATTGCCGATGTGATTTTTGAATCCTGCCCGTCAAAAATCCTGTTGCCAAACCCGCAAGCACAAACCGAAGCATTGTGCAGCCTTTATCAATCGATTGGACTCAACCGTCGGCAAATCCAGATCGTCAGCAACGCCGTGCCAAAACGCCAGTATTACCACCTGCACCCGGACGGCTCGCGCGTTTTTGAATTGGGATTAACAGCGCCTGAAATGGCATTTGTAGGTGCCAGTGGACGCGAAGATTTGACGCGGATTCGGCATCTGCAAAAGCTTGATGCACGCACCTGGCCGTCTGCCTGGCTGCGTGAACGTGGCCAGTTCGATGCCGCCCGTTTATGGGATAGCTATTGACTGTGACAGGTCAGCAAAAGAGCGCCTGGCCCGATGCTCGCACAGGCTTCCCCTGTGTCACCACGGTTTTACTGGTTGTTTGATCGTGGGAGGGCCACCTTTAATCGTTGACTTGCGTGCGGCCGGTATGGGGCTACAGCACTCAAAGAAGGGAATCCCATGAAGCTCAAAAAACTGCTTTCCAGCGCCGCAGCGGCAGTTGTTTTTGCGTCAGTGCCATCAGCTCATGCTGCAGGTGGCGGGTTTGTGGGCGCAATGGAAGCCACACAGTGGCTGAACAACGCCGAGTTGGTCAATGTCTATTCGAGCAATCTGGAACAACTGCAGCAGCAAATCCAGATGTACCAAAACATGTACCAAAACACGCTTGGCATTCCGATTCAGGCGTGGAGCGGCATTGCGGGACGTTTGACTTCGCTGGTCAGCACGATACAGAACACCCAAGGCATTGTGAACGCAACCGTGAATTCCATCACCGATATGCAAACGACCTACGGCAATGGCAATTTGCTGTCGAACCAGCAGCAAAATCTGATGAATTGGAACAAAGGCTTGAACAACCAGATTGGCGCGGCATTGCAGCAACTGGGCTACAACGCCAATAATTTTTCAACCACGCAAAGTGCTTTGCAGCAAATTCAGCTGGCATCCCAAACAGCGGCTGGCCGCCTGCAAGCGATTCAGGCTGGCAATCAAATTGCCGGCTTGATGGTGAATGAAACCCAAGCCCTGCACGGCACCATCATTGCGGCGGAACAGGCCCGACTGAATGCCGTAGCCAAACAGGAAAACGAAAAATACCAAGACGAAATCCTGTACCGCAATTTCTTTCGCAACCACTCCGGCAAATACTGAGCGCAGTATTGGTGATGCGTGCAACGCTTTTCCTGCTGCTGTTCGGTATCGCGCCGTTGGCGAATGCCGCGGGCATGATGGATACGTTGGTCAGTCAAGTTCAAAGCGCATCTGGTGGATGGATGTCGACTGCGCTGGGTTACGCTACCAACTTGTTTTTTGGCTTAGCCGCGATTGAATTCGCCTGGTCGGCCATTCAACTCACCCTCAAGAAATCAGAGCTTTCCGAGATCATGGTCGGGACCCTGTTCAAGGTCATGTCCCTCTCATTTTTTGCCATGGTACTGATCAAGGCGCCCGAGTGGATTCCTGCCATTGTGAATTCATTCAAGGCAGCGGGCGCCGGTGTGGGCGGCAGTACAGTTTTGTCGCCATCGGCGGTGTTTGATCAAGGCTTGCAAGTGGCCGCCAGTCTGATGCAGTTCTCCAATGATGCCGCGCCCAGCACCGGCAGCATGATCATCAACACCTTGACCAATTCCGGTCAGGGTCTTGGCAAATTCATGTTGAGCTCCATCATCATTGGCGTTGCTTCTGTTTTCATCATTCTTGGCTACGGTCTGATTGCCGTCCAACTGCTCATTACGTTGGTTGAGTCCTACTTGATCATTGGCGGTGGTGCCTTGATGCTCGGGTTTTCGGGCTCACGTTGGACGCACAATTTGTCAGAGAAATATTTTGGCTACGCGATTTCCATTGGCGTCAAACTGTTCACCATTTATTTGATCATTGGCTTTGGTGACAGCTTCACCCAAGCCCTGAAAGACACCATTGCAGCTGCCTACGCCGCCCATCCTGAAGGCCCCAGTTATGGTGACTATTTGGGTGTGGGGGGCGCGTCGCTGTTCTATGGAGTCACTGGCTACATGGCACCGGGCCTGGCGGGGTCGATGCTCAATGGCACGGTGGCCATGTCTCTGCAAAGCGCTGGCACTGCGGCTGGCATGGTGGGTGGCGCGCCGGTGGCGGCGGGACTTGCTGCAAGTGCGGCTGGTGCGCGCGCCCTGGGGCTTGCGGGCGGTGCCATGGGCGCATTGATGCCGATTCAAAAGGCTGCGGGTGCCATTGGTGGCTCTTCTGCTGGCGTCGGATTTGGTGGTGGCATCAGTGGCATGGTCAACCCTGTCAACCCTTTTCAACCCAGTGCGAACGCGAGCAGCGGTGGCCAGGGCGTACCCGGTGGTTTTGGCGCTGCAGTCCAGAGCGGCATGGCTGGCAAGTCGGGTGGCGGCACTGGCAGTCACCTCGGTGCATCTTCACCCTCCCCCGCGCCGCCTCCTTCTGACAGTCCTGTGGGTTGGCAAGGCTTGAACGCGGTTAGTCAAAGTTTTGGCCAGACCCAAGCTCCCGGTTTTGTTGATGCGCGTTTTGATCCTTTTGCGAGTCCACGTGATGGCGGCTCCGGCAAAAGCCAGCCAACCAGCAACGAAACCGGTGGCATGCCTGCCAATTCATTCGATGCAAAGTCTGCCCAACAACGATTTGAGGCTGACTACAAGCAAGAACCAAGTGGCGTGGCAGACAAGCTCAACAGTTTTTCAAAGCGTTTGCAATACGCTGCGGATCGCAGGAAACCTCATTGGGTGAGTGATGGACATGTAGGTCACGCACCGGGCTTGCGCATGGGGCTCGATTCTTGAGGATTCACCATGGATTCACTGCAAAAGATTGAGAACTACATCGTTGCCCGAGGCTGCGAAATTCACAAAGTCAAAGACCATTTGGTCGAATTTCGTCTGCCCGGTGAAACCAGTCGAACGCCCGGTGGCCGACTGTCCCTGGCACGGGACGGTACTTTGAAAATGTGGCATCGCTACGCAGAAAAAGGACTTGCAGCGGGTGAGCCTTGGCTTCCCGCAGGCGACATCCCGATTGGAGACAAATCGACTCCGGCGCTCCGGGCGCATGTCGACCAGCTGACCGTGCACCAAGAACTGGCGGCACTGAACAAAGTGCCCAAATTTTTGTCTGTACCAGGGCAACTGCGCTCGTATGACCCGGAACAAGTGTGGCGAGCGGCGGATGCGTCCTTGCAGGCGGCTGGTTTGATTCCGTCGCGCTTGCACGGACGTTACTGCGATGGCTCGGATCAAAAACCAGTCTATAAGCTGCTGGTGTCGAACGACGGCGTTGCAACCGCTTTTTCATTTCGTGGCGACATTGATCTCCCTGCACCGTGGCGGGTAGGCAGGCAAACCAGTGATGGCAAGAAAACCATGTTTGTCACGGGACGCGATTTGGGGCTGGATGGTGATCTCGCTCCACCCCGGTCGTCACCTGCTTTACCGCGCCCGGAGAAAGCGTCTGAATTTAATCCGGTCGATCTGGACTTGAATCGAGACACCATCAATTCATGGATGGCTGCTGAAACCCCGCCCGCTGATCATAGGCACCTTGTCAAAGGTAATGCCACTTTGGATGGCTCGGATTTGCGGGTTTATCCCAGGCATCATAGATATGCCGGTACGATGATGGTCCCCATGTTTCGCCCTGATCCGATGGGCAGGCGAGACACGGTGGAGCTGTGCGGGGTGCAACACC
The DNA here is from genome assembly GCA_037132975.1 of Comamonadaceae bacterium. Classification (GTDB taxonomy): domain Bacteria; phylum Pseudomonadota; class Gammaproteobacteria; order Burkholderiales; family Burkholderiaceae_C; genus Rhodoferax. The sequence continues at coordinate 352 of JBAXOZ010000137.1, read as the reverse complement.
TGATGCCCAAGGTTACGTTCAGCACCGACAAGATCATGGCCAAAGGCTCTCGAACAGTTGGCGCCTTTGTGCCTTTCCCAGCTCCTGATTCGTTGATGAGAGCAATCGTCGGCGGTGCGCTGGCTCCATTTCAAGCGTGGCTGGCAGTCGCTGACAAAACGAAGCCGCTGGTGATCTGTGAAGGGGTGGCAACAGGACTTGCGATTCAACAGAGCGGTGCAGGCAACACGCTTTGCGCGTTGTCGTCGAACAATGTGATGGCAGTCGCCAGATGGGTCAAAAAATCGGACCTATCCGATTTATTTCCGGGTGTAGTTGTTGCGACAGACCACGACATCAGCCGTGATGCGGC
>JBAXOZ010000136.1:0-7096 GCA_037132975.1 Comamonadaceae bacterium | reverse complement strand
CCACCGTAGGCCTTGCGTGTGATGACGGTGATTTTCGGCACGGTGCACTCGGCAAAAGCATAGAGCAACTTGGCACCGTGCTTGATGATGCCGCCATACTCCTGGCTGGTGCCAGGCATGAAGCCCGGCACGTCAACAAAAGTGATGACAGGAATGTTGAAGGCATCGCAAAAGCGCACAAAGCGCGCCGCCTTGATCGAGCTCTTGATGTCCAGACAGCCCGCCAGTACCAGCGGCTGATTGGCAACAAAGCCGACTGTCTGGCCCTCCATGCGACCAAACCCGATCAGGATGTTCTTCGCGTACTCGGGTTGCAGTTCAAAGAAGTCGCCATCGTCAACGGTTTTGACGATCAGTTCCTTCATGTCGTAGGGCTTGTTCGGATTGTCGGGCACCAAGGTGTCCAGGCTCATGTCCATGCGGTCCGCCGGATCGCCACCGCGGCGCACCGGCGCTTTCTCGCGGTTGTTCAACGGAAGATAGTTGTAGAGGCGGCGCAGCATGAGCAGGGCCTCAACATCGCTCTCGAAAGCCAGATCGGCCACACCACTCTTGGTGGTATGGCTGATGGCGCCGCCGAGTTCTTCGGCGGTCACATCCTCATGCGTCACCGTCTTCACGACTTCAGGGCCGGTGACAAACATGTAGGAGCTGTCTTTCACCATGAAGATGAAGTCCGTCATGGCCGGACTGTAGACCGCACCACCCGCGCAGGGACCCATGATCAGGCTGATCTGCGGCACCACACCGCTGGCCATCACATTGCGCTGGAATACATCGGCGTAGCCGCCGAGCGAGGCCACCCCCTCCTGAATGCGCGCACCGCCCGAGTCATTCAAGCCAATGACGGGTGCACCCACCTTCATGGCCTGGTCCATCACCTTGCAGATCTTCTCGGCATGTGCTTCCGACAGGGCGCCGCCAAAGACGGTGAAATCCTGACTGAAGACAAACACCAGGCGGCCATTGATCATGCCGTAGCCGGTGACGACACCATCGCCCGGAATCTTCTGCTCCTGCATGCCGAAATCAACGCAGCGGTGTTCCATGAACATGTCCCACTCTTCGAAGGTACCTTCGTCGAGCAACAACTCAAGCCGTTCTCGGGCCGTGAGTTTGCCCTTCTTGTGCTGAGCCTCGATGCGTTTGACGCCGCCGCCCAAACGCGCGAGTTCGCGCTTGGCTTCAAGTTGTTCAAGTATGTCTTGCATTGTTTTCTCCGTTTTTTGTCCCGCACCTGCGGTTTGTCATCTCAGGCTCGACCCGGGAGCCATCTTCGCGCCTGCCATGGATCCCGGATCAAGTCCGGGATGACAGGCATTCAACATCTGTCGCGCCGCCGCTGAGGGCGCTATCCGTCCCGCCAATACGTCATGGGTAAGCTGCGGCAGCAAGATTTTCACCTCAGCGTGCTGCTGAAAAGCCTGCTTCAAGCCGGCGTCAATGCGTTCCCACATCCAGGCCAGGGACTGCTGCTGCCGGCGAGCAAGCCATTTGCCGTTGGCGCATTGCAGCGTCTTGAACTCGGTCACCGCTGTCCAGAAAGCCTCTACCCCTTGACCGTGGAGCGCGCTGAGTTGCAGCGCCCTGGGATGCCATACGGTTTCAGCATGACTCGCAAACAGGCCCAGCAACTGCAGGGCAGAGGTGATTTGCAGCTGCGCGCGCTGCGCCGCGTTGGCGTCAATATCGGCCTTGTTGATGAGCACCAGATCCGCCAGCTCCATCACGCCCTTCTTGATCGCCTGCAGATCGTCGCCCGCATTGGGTAATTGCATCAGTACAAACATGTCGGTCATGCCGGCCACTGCGGTCTCGCTCTGGCCGACGCCAACGGTTTCGACAATCACGATGTCATAGCCGGCGGCTTCACACACCAGCATGGCCTCGCGCGTTTTCTCGGCCACGCCACCCAACGCTCCACTACTCGGGCTGGGACGAATGTAGGCGCGCTCGTGCACCGAGAGCTTTTCCATGCGTGTCTTGTCGCCAAGAATTGAACCTCCGGAGACGGTGCTGGACGGATCAATGGTCAGCACCGCCACGCGATGTCCCTGATCAATCAGGTACATGCCCAGTGCTTCAATGAAGGTCGACTTGCCAACCCCCGGCACGCCACTGATACCGAGCCGCAAGGACTTGCCGGTGTACGGTAGCAGCGCTGTCAGCAGCTCATCGGCCTGCGCGCGGTGATCGCTGCGAGTTGACTCCAGCAGCGTGACGGCCTTGGCCACAGCGCGGCGCTGTTTCGCTCCGGTGCACTGGGTGATCTCGTGCAGCATGCTTGTCCTGAATCGGCGTCTGATCGCGCTGGTCTAGACCCGGGCCGCCTTGATCTGCTCCAGAACATCCTTGGCACTGGCCGGGATCGGGGTGCCGGGGCCGTAAATGCCCTTGACACCGGCCTCATAGAGCATCTCGTAGTCCTGCCTCGGAATGACCCCGCCGACGAACACCACGATGTCATCGCCGCCCTGCTTCTTCAACTCGGCAATGATGGCCGGCACCAGCGTCTTGTGACCGGCTGCCAGCGTCGACACGCCCACCGCATGCACGTCATTTTCGATGGCCTGGCGCGCACACTCTTCGGGCGTCTGAAACAGCGGGCCAATATCGACATCAAAGCCGAGGTCAGCGAACGCCGTGGCAACCACTTTGGCGCCCCGGTCATGGCCGTCCTGCCCCAGCTTGGCAATCATCACGCGCGGGCGCCGACCGCCTTCCTTCGCAAACGCATCGATTTCTGCCTTGAGGGCATCCCAGCCTTCGGCCGAGTCATAAGCTGCTGCATACACGCCGGTCACCTTTTGTGTATCGGCGCGGTGGCGCCCGTAAATCTTTTCCAATGCATCGCTCACTTCACCCACCGTGGCGCGCAATCGAACCGCCTTGATCGCCAAATCGAGCAGGTTGCCCGAATTGGCCTGCGCAGCTGCCGTGATGGCTACCAGCGCCGCCTTGACGAGCGCGTCATCACGATTTTGCTTGATGACATTCAAACGCGCAATCTGTCCATCGCGCACAGCCACATTGTCGATGTCCCTGGCGTCGATCTCGCTCTCGGTCTTCAGGCGGTATTTGTTGACGCCAACAATGACGTCCTTGCCACTGTCGATGCGCGCCTGCTTCTCAGCCGCTGCGGCTTCAATCTTGAGCTTGGCCCAACCGCTGTCCACAGCCTTGGTCATGCCGCCCATGGCCTCGACTTCCTCAATGATCTTCCACGCTGCGTCGGCCATGTCCTGTGTCAGCTTTTCCATCATGTAGGAGCCAGCCCAAGGATCGATCACGCTCGTGATGTGGGTCTCTTCCTGAATGATGAGTTGCGTGTTGCGGGCAATGCGCGAACTGAACTCTGTCGGCAGGGCAATCGCTTCGTCAAAACTGTTGGTATGCAAACTCTGCGTTCCGCCAAACACAGCCGCCATGGCCTCGATGGTGGTGCGCACCACATTGTTGTAGGGGTCCTGCTCGGTCAGACTCCAGCCGCTGGTCTGGCAATGCGTGCGCAGCATCAGACTCTTGGGTGACTTGGCGTCGAAGCCCTTCATGATGCGGCACCACAACAGGCGCGCGGCACGCATCTTGGCCACTTCCAGATAGAAGTTCATGCCAATCGCCCAAAAGAACGAAAGGCGCCCGGCAAAGGCATCAACGTCCATTCCCTTGGCAATCGCTGTCTTCACATACTCCTTGCCATCGGCCAGCGTAAACGCCAATTCCAGCGCCTGGTTGGCACCGGCTTCCTGCATGTGATAGCCGCTGATCGAAATCGAGTTGAACTTCGGCATGTTCTTGGCCGTGTACTCGATGATGTCGCCGATGATGCGCATGCTCGGGGCCGGCGGATAGATGTAGGTGTTGCGCACCATGAACTCTTTGAGAATGTCGTTCTGGATCGTTCCCGAGAGTTTGTCCTGGCTCACGCCCTGCTCTTCCGCAGCCACCACGTAACCCGCCAGCACCGGCAGCACCGCGCCGTTCATGGTCATGGAGACTGACACAGAGTCCAGCGGGATCTGGTCAAACAGGATCTTCATGTCTTCGACCGAGTCGATCGCCACACCGGCCTTGCCAACGTCTCCCGTCACGCGCGGATGGTCGCTGTCATAGCCGCGGTGCGTTGCCAGGTCAAAAGCGACGCTGACGCCCTGCCCGCCTGCCGCCAGTGCCTTGCGATAGAAAGCATTGGATTCCTCGGCGGTTGAAAAACCGGCGTACTGGCGGATGGTCCAGGGACGCACGGCGTACATGGTGGCCTGGGGGCCACGCAGGTAGGGCTCGAAGCCGGGCAAGGTATTGGCGTAGGGCAGGCCCTGCGTATCAGCCGCCGTATATAGCGGCTTGACCGTGATGCCGTCCGGCGTCTGCCAGTTCAGTGCGTCCACATTGCCGCCCGGTGCCGATTTGGCGGCCGCTTTGTTCCATGCCTCGATGCTGGCAAGCTGAAATTCAGTGTTTTTTGATGTCATGACGGTTCAAACCCGATGCAGGCTGCGATGAAGGGATACTAGTTTACGTTATTTATAATTATTGATTCAAAATATTATTTCAAGCTTACAATCCCGACCATGACAGCGTCTTCGCTCTCACCTCGTGCGCTTTATGAAGAAGTCGCTGAACTCTTGCGTCAGCGCATCTTCAAGCGTGAACTCGCGCCCGGTAGCTGGATCGATGAGCTGAAAATTGCCGAGGCCTATGGTATCAGCCGAACGCCACTGCGGGAAGCACTCAAGGTGCTGGCAGCCGAGGGGCTGGTGACCATGAAGGTGCGCCGTGGCGCCTATGTGACCGAGGTCTCCGAACGTGACCTGGCCGAGGTCTACCACCTGCTCAGCCTGTTGGAATCGGACGCTGCGGGTGTGGTGGCCAGTAGCGCGAGCGAGGCCCAGCTCGAAGCCTTGAATCTGCTGCACCAGGAATTGGAAGTCGCGGCCCAGCCCGAGTCACAGGACAGGGTGCGCTTTTTTGAAGTCAACGAGCGCTTTCACATGCTACTGCTCGAAATTGCCAACAATCGCTGGCGCGATCAGATGGTGGCGGACCTGCGCAAGGTCATGAAGCTCCATCGCCACAACTCACTGCTGAAGTCGGGTCGAATTGAAGAATCATTGAAAGAGCACCGGGCACTGATCGCCGCCATCTGTGCGCGCGATGCTGCAATGGCTGTGCAGCGTATGCAGGAGCACTTCAAGAACGGCCTCGAAGCGGCCAATTAATACGCCTCAAAAAGCGTAGTACGGGCCGGCACCCAGGCTTGAAGTCTGCCCCTCGATACCCATCAACACACGCCGCCCGTAGTAAAAGGGCAATCCCCAATCAAAGCTGCTGACATCACCCATGGGGCCGGCCAGGTTCGGAAAGACGGTCTTGCTGGCATCACCAAACATGGTCGAGGCGTCAGCTACCGAAAATGAAACTGCACGACGCAGGCCATTGGCACCGACCAAGGTCGCGGACACAGGGGTGAGCGTGCTTGGGCAGTAGAAGCCAAGTGAGCTGGCAAGGCACGCCGGAATCGAGCGCGAATCAAAAAAGAACCCGTTGGAACCGGTGTCAAGAAAGCTGTTGCTCATGCTTTGCGTACCCAACAGCGTCGTGAAATAACCTGTGGCACTGGTAGTCAAGACCACCGCCGTGCCCGGCTGATTATTGGTCTGCGTTCCAATGCCAAAAATGAGCGAGCCAGCCAGCGTGGTCGCACTGCTCGACGCAGGCACGGGTAGGTCGATCAGGATGCCATTGTTGTCTGTGGCAAACAGGGGCACCGGGTTCTTCAACTGCTGTGCCAGGCTTGCCTTGACTCCCACGCTGCTCGCACAGCTTGCGTTGCTGCAGGTGTAGTACGAACCGTTGTGGGTGCTGCCTGCGCAGTCGGTGCCGCAGTCTTCCTTGAACAGGCCCAGACCCAGAATGCCGTTGGCGCCCAGATTGGCAACCGTGGTCATGGCGGTCCCGCCAATCGAACAACTGGCCGGTGCATTGCCGATCGTCGGATCCGCCACAAGCTGAATCGGCATGTTCGATGCGGTCTTGCTCCCGAGCATTACGTCTGCGAGCACCACGGGCCCCCAGGCAAAGGTATTGTCCACAAACTGAACGCAACTGAGCAGCGGCAATCCGGCGCTACCCGTGAGACGGCTCAGATTCAGGGTCGGCCTGACGACCGACGACAGCAGCCGCAGGCCGATGGAGCCGGTGTCAACCAGAACGTGATCAATGGTCTGACACTCGTTGCTGAGCGGGCGGCAAATGGTGACGTCCACATACAGGCGGTTGACGTTGTAGCCGGCACCCGCCGGCCCGGTGTCAACCACGATGGGAACCGCGTTGCTCTGGGTCACGGTAACGGGCGGCGCGCCCGTCGTCGCTGCTCCGCCACCGCCACCACAAGCGCTTAGCAGGGCGGCAAGCAACGCCAGCCCTGTGCCAAGCCAGAAACGCTTACTGCAGCACATCATGGATATTCACCCCGGCAGGAATCAGCTCAGGGGCATAGGCATAACCGGCAAAGCTTCGCATCCTTCCGGTCGATCTGACAATCAGTTTCTTGTTCGCCACATTCACGATCGAGCCACGCTTGCCCAGCGCGCGCGCCTGGTCGGTTTCCATTTTGTAGCCACTAAAGAATTCACCCAGCAGCAGGCTCAGGTCCGGCAATACCGGACCGCGCCAACTCACTGCAAAGACCAGACCTGCCGGCGTTGCGTATTCCTGAACCACGGTACCGTTCTCGAGTTGCAGCGGATGCGAGGTGTAAAGGCTGGTGCCAGTCACGGGACTCGCTGCCAGCGCTCTGGCCGCCGGCGCGGAAGATGGCGGCGCAACGGAAGGTGCCTGCCCAAGCGCAGCCGGCGCCGGCGCGGCCGTTAGCGCCAAGCTCAGGCTGAGCAAGGGTGCCATCATGTGCCGTCTGGAGATCAGTCGTTTCACAGCAAAACCTTTGTCGACATGGTCTGCCCGACAGGGATCGAACCTGCGACCCACAGCTTAGAAGGCTGTTGCTCTATCCAACTGAGCTACGGGCAGAGATCGAGAGAAAAAGACATGGTCGGGGCGAAAGGATTCGAACCTTCGACCCTCTGGTCCCAAACCA
>JBAXOZ010000135.1:0-7109 GCA_037132975.1 Comamonadaceae bacterium | reverse complement strand
TGATCACCGCGGTCGGCCCGCCCCCTTGCGCCACCAGAATCTTTCCGCCTGCCATATTCAGTCCTTCACGTTGAAAATGTACCGTTTGGGGCAATCGTAGCATTGCGCTTGTTGCGCCCTTCAGATTCCATCACCAGGCCGTGGCGATCCATGACTTTGTGCCTGCATGGATTGCCGCGCTTCGCTCGCAATGACAGCCCTTCGTCTTCGCGCGGCCACACTACCCCCGTCATCGCGAGGCCGTCAGGCCGTGGCGATCCATGACTTTGTGCCTGCATGGATTGCCGCGCTTCGCTCGCAATGACAGCCCTTCGTCTTCGCGTGGCCACACTACACTCGTCATCGCGAGGCCGTCAGGCCGTGGCGATCCATGACTTCAGCCTGCATGGATTGCCGCGCTTCGCTCGCAATGACGCAACCTTGCTCACCGTGTGGGATCTTATGCATTCTGTGGGGCTTGGGTATTTTTGTGGAGCTTGCCTGCAAGCGATTTGCAGGCAAACTCCTACAAATGCAGGGTCTGGTCTGCAGGTGCTCAGGAACTTGCGCCAGCAGCGACCGTTGCCACAAGGACGCCCCTGGGCGCTTCATCGCCCCGAGGCAACCCGGCAAGCAATTGCAACAACCAGTCACTGGTGCGCAAGAGACGGTGCAGACACTCCTGTGCGGCGTCGGCTTGCGCCTCCCGTGCCAGCTCCAGTGCTTGCGCGGCGAGTTCGTGGCAGCGTTCATGCAAGTCACCGATGGCCTTGTAGTCGACGGACTTGCCGTACTGTGCAACCGCGTTGCCTTCAAGCCAGCGCCCAAAGCTGCAGGTGCTGCATTCGACCGAAAACAGACTGTCTTCGGTTGGGTGACCCACATGCCAGAGCACACTTTCAACCCACACCCGATGGCTTTGTGCGGCAACCTGCAAGGTCACGTCCTGCTCAGGCGATGGAAGTGCCACGGTGCGCCAGATTGCTCTGGCGTTCCAGTCTTGAATCCACGCTGGCAGCTGCTCTGCAGGCATCGGTCTGGCGATGCCATAGCCTTGCACCAGGTGACGCCCGAAGTGCATCAGCATGGCGCCATGCTCGAGTGTTTCAACACCCTCCGCAATAACGGGGCGGTTGAATGCCTGTGCCATGCGAACCACACTTTCGACAATTCCCAGGCCGCCAGGGTCTTGCAGCATGACGCGCACAAAACTCTGGTCAATCTTGAGCAATTGCACCGGCAGGTTGAGAAAATAGGTGAGCGAAGAGTAGCCGGTGCCGAAGTCGTCCAGTGCAAATTGCACCCCGAGCTTTCTGCACTCGGTGATGGTGTGCACGGCTTTTTTCATGTTCGTCAGCGCCGCAGTCTCCAGAATTTCCAACTCCAGACATGAAGGTGCCACGTCGGGATGGGCTTGCAGTAGCTGCTGCAGCCTGTCGGCAAAATTGTTGCGTAACAAGTGGTCGGCACTGACATTTGCACTGGCGGTAAAAGTCAAGCCCAGAGCGCTCCAGGCGCCGATCTGCTGTAGCACCGTGTCGATGACCCACTCACCAACGTCAATCTCAAGATCACTGCCTTCAAGGTAGTGCAAAAAAGCCCCCGGCAGCAGCAACCCCTTGTCGGGATGTTGCCAGCGTATCAGTGCTTCTACCCCGATGATTTCTCCAGACTGCAAATCCGCCTTGGGTTGGTAGTGCAACACGAACTCGCGGCGTTGCAGCGCCTCGCGTAGCCGCTGCAGGTTCAAGCGCTGGGTCTGCACCTGGTGGTCATGTTCCTGGTCAAAGAAGTGAAAGCGGTTCTTGCCTTTCTCTTTGGCAAGATACATGGCCTGATCGGCATGGCGCAAGAGGGTATCGGCATCAACCTCGTCTTCGGGGTAAATGGTGACGCCAATGCTGGCCGAAACCTCCAGCATTTGCCCGCCGATTTCCACCGGTTCCCTGACGATGGACAATACCCGTTCGAGTGCCAGCCGACACTCCTGTGCCTGTATCAGGTCGGTTAGCAGCAGGACAAACTCGTCTCCACCCAATCGGGCCAGCGTGTCGTCCGCGCGCATCACGCTCTTGAGTCGCTGCGTAATCGCAACCAGTAGCTGGTCTCCGCCGGAATGACCAAACCGGTCATTGATACCCTTGAAACCGTCAAGGTCGAGGTAGCAGATGGCGACTGAGCGCTGGCTACGCCGTGTGCGCGCCAGCGCCTGGGCCAGACGGTCAAACAACTGGCGGCGATTGGGGACACCGGTAAGCGTATCGAAATGGGCAATGCGGTACAACTCTTCTTGATGTGCCTTGAGAAAGCTGATATCCGAGAAGACCCCAATGTAGTGTTGCAAAGCGGCGGCGTCGTCCCGGATCACCGACACCGAGAGAATTTCGGTGTACAACTCTCCGTTCTTGCGCCGGTTGCAGACCTCGCCTTGCCAGAAATCATGGGCGGCGATGGAGTCCCACATGGTGCGGTAAAAGGCAGCGTCATGCCGACCGGACGCCAGTATTTTGGGGGTGTGCCCCAACGCTTCATCGCGTGAGTAACCCGTGATGCGGGTGAATGCCGGATTGACGTCGATGATCTTCTTGTCGGCGGTGGCAATGATGATGCCTTCATAGCTGTTGGCATAGACACTGGCAGCGAGGCGCAGTCGCCCCTCCCGGTCGCGCAAATCAACCGTCAGAGACTCCAGTTCCCGGCGTTGCCGCTCCAGATCGCGCAGTGCGCGAAAGGTGCGCAACGCGGCGTACACCGATACAAATATCTTGTCAGCCGAGAGTTCCGACTTCAGGCGGTAACCATCAATTTCATAGTCGATGACGACCTCGCGCTGGGGCGCATAGCCAGGCTGTCCGGTGACCAGGACAATCTGCACGAGCCGGTTGCATATATCGCGGCGAATGTGCTGCACCAGATTCAGCCCCGCAAGCTCGGTTTCCATGACGACGTCAAGCAAGATCAGCGAAATGTCGGGATGCTGGGCCAACTGCGCTTTGGCTTCGGCTGTGGATCGGGCATCAAAGAGTTGTAATGGGTGACCTTCAACCAGAATGTCCTTCAATGCCATGTGCAGCACGACATGGATATCCTCCTCGTCGTCCACCAGAAGCACCTTCCAGGGCTGGACCTCCTCAATGCTATGCGCGGCTTGTCCTTGCGGTTCTGGTGCAAACAGGTCGGCAAAGTCGTCCGATGCGGTCATGGTTGTTTCATCTCCTTCAGGTTCGGAACCTGTATGTGAAAGAGTGCTCCCTTGTCCGGTGGCGATTCGCAGGATATGGTGCCGCCCATGCGTTGCGTGACAAGGTTGTAGACCAGGTGCAGGCCCAGGCCCATTCCATTTTGCAAGTCGGTGGTGAAAAACGGGTCGAAGATGTGGTCGCGTGCCTCGATTGAAATTCCGCTTCCATCGTCGGCGTAGGTGATGAGCAACCTGGAGTTACTCTCTGTGACTGTGATGTCGATACGGCCATGGCTCCTGTTCTTGAAGCCGTGTTGCAAGGAGTTGATGATCAGGTTGGTGAAGATGCTGATCCAGTCGCCGGTGTAACTTTCAATTTCCACGAACTCATCACACGCCAAATGCACCGTGAAGTTCTCGCTGCCCAGGCGTTCGCCCAGGCTGGCAATCACATCGCGTATACAGCGCGCAAGAACAACGCTGGACTTGGTTTGCGGCAATCCATTGACAGCCACTTTGCGGAACGTATCCACCAATTTGCCAATACGCTCGAGGTTGGACAAGACCAATCCGATCTGCTCCTGCGTGGCACTGAAATAGGTCTGTAGCGAAGACTGCGTCATGCTGCGCTGCGCAAAACTGTGTGCAATGTTGTGCGTCTCGCGTTGCAGGGTCGAGGCGGCCAGTACACCCACGCCCACGGGGGTATTGATTTCGTGGGCCACACCGGCCACCATGGCTCCCAGTGAGGCCATTTTTTCGGCCTCCACCAGACGCTTGCGGATACGGGTGCTCTCCAGTGCCAGTGCACATACGCCCGACATCGTCAGCGCCAAGTTCAGGTAGCGCTCGCGGTATTGCACGAACGTCAAGCCATCGACCACCATGCGCCCCAACTCCTGACCATCGTGCGCAAACAGGAGCGCGAATCCCTGTCCATCGGGTGTCAGCGCGTAGGGGATTTCCGGTGAAAGGGGCAGGTCCTGCAATGCCTGTAGTTCCACCGGGACTGAACGGCGTTGCGCAGCGTCTACCCGCAGATACTGCAATGTCTTGGGTGCAAACAGCATGCGAAACAGGTCTTCGATTGCCGCAATCACGTCTGTTTCGTGCCGCAGTTGGGTAAGGCGTCCGAGCAAATCCAGCGCACTGGCGTGGTCTGCAAGCTCTGCGTTGTGGGCGCGCTCGCTTTGCAACTTGTCAGACTGCAGTTGTGCCAGACGCCACTCCAGAACCACGTTGCCAAGAATCAAGCGCAAGGTGGACAGGCCGACAGCGATGCGGTGCAAGGGGAGTCCGAGCGCCTGTGAAAACTCGTCGGCATGGCGTGCGGCTTGCGGATCCACTGCGGTATCGAGCAGCACCAACTGTTTGGCAAAGTCGCGATAGAACTCCGGAGCCGTCTCGGGCGTGAAGCCTTGGTCGGAGATGTGCGTGCGCCAGTGGCGCACCCAGGCGGGCGACATGAGGTAGCTGCCATCTGCCAAGGCTGTATTGACCAGCGTTTGGTCGGCGATCAGGTGAAAGCATTGCTCCTGAAACAACCATTGCACGGGTGGAAAACCTTCCGGTGCCTGACCCAGCGCACTGATACAGACCCGGCCGACAATAATGACCTTGGTGCATCCGCGCGGCAAAGCGCTCTGCAACTCGTCCCAGGTTACGGGAGGGCGGCCGCAGCGTCCCGGAAACCCGAGTGCCACCACATCCGTCCAGCCTTCCATCTGGATGCAGGCCGCAACCTCCGCGTGGAAACTGTCGCAGCTGAAAATGCACAGGCGTGGATTCAAGGTGTGGTCCTGTCAGGGTCCGTGGGTTCGCACCCACTCATCAATCCAGTTGAGCGGGTAGCGCCCCCATCGATCCACGGCGTCTGCAATCGCCAGCAGCACCTGGTCTGGAACCTGCCATGGAATCTCGCCATGGTTGTCACCCAGAATGAATCCGCCACCACGCCCGGCCTTGGCAATGGCGCGCTTGACTTCATGCTCTGCCTGCCCAGGGGTCCAGCGGCGCATCTCGATGCCGTTGAGGTTTCCCAGGAGCGATACGCGCGCCTGAGCAGCGCGCTTGACCTGGCCCAGATCTTCCAGCGCACTGACGCCCACCACGGCAGTGCCGGATTGGGCAACATCGGGCAGGATCGACAGGCAGCGACCAGAGGCCATATGGGTGGCGGTGGGGCCTTTGATTTGCGCGATGGTGCGCTTGGCAACTTGCTGGCCGGTGCGCAAGTACAGGTCGCGCGGAATATTGGTGGGTGAGGAAACCGGATCAAAGTAGCAAATGGCGGTCGCACCGGCGGCCAGTTGCGCATTGGCCCAGGACACGGTGAAGGCTTCGTTCAACGCCATCAGACGTTCAAAGCGCTGGGGTTGCTCGTACAGCAGCTCGATGTAGGAATGAAATCCCATCTGCATCACGGGCAAGGAAAATGGGGATATAGCCACGCCAATAATCGGCACGGTGTCACCAACCTGGGCTTTCAGGGCGCCAATCGTTTTGAGTACTTTGGCCAGACCTGCGCAATCCGGCACCGAGGGCGATTCCAGACGGTCAATGTCTTCTGCCTTGCGGATGATCGGGGCGCCGCACAAGGGCGGGCCATCCGGCAGGAAAAGGGTGTCTGCGCCCCAGGCTTCGGTCTCAATGGAGGCATAGAAGAACGGATACAGGCAATCGCTACGGTACTTTTGGCGCAACCGGATCTGACCTTCCACTACGTTTTCGAAGCGTGAGAAGTAGTCCTCGATGGACAAGTTCAATTCCTTGGCACCATGCAGCGTAGTGAGCAGAAAGAGTGGCACACGGTCAGCTTCCTGGTGTCCCAGCGCGGTGAGCGTGCGCTGCATGGAAGTCATGGTGATGGCGTTCATTGCATGGCTCCCATCAGGCGTTCGACGATCGCCACGGCTTCTGATGCACTGCTTCCCATGGCGTCGGCGCCGACGTCTTGCCAGAGTTGTGCGTCAAAGAGAAATGGCGCCCCACCCACCACCACTTTGACATCGACTCCACGCTCTTTCAGACGGCTGCATACCTGTTTCACCTTGAGCGCGGACGGCAGTATCAGCACGGAAATCATCAGCACGCGAAGCTGGTCGGCAATCGCCCTTTCAACCAATTGATCAACATCCATGCGCCCGTAGTCAAACAATTCAAACCCGCTGGCGCGCATGATCGAATAGACAATGCGCTTTCCCAGGTCATGGTAGTCGCTGAGAACGACGATGGCGGAGCGGGGTTGGTGCTTGCGGTCGGGATCGCTTGGAGGGAGTGCGCCATCCACCAGCGCCTCGCAGAAGCGACCGCTCATGTACACCTGGGACAACGCCAGGTCGCCGCGGTGCCATGCTGCCCCGATATGCTCCAGAGAAGGAACCACGAGTTGTTCCACGGCTTGGATCGGCGCCATGGTTGCCAGTGCCTCTTGGAAAAGCGCGTCCGCCTTGACGCGGTCAAGCGCCGCCAACGATTGCTGAAACTGTTCAATGAGCTGCTTCATCGTTTTTCCTTCAATGGTGGGTACCACTGTAGGGACGAAAGGAAAACCGGGAAATCAGGCAATTACCCTAGTTCTCCAAAAGAACAACCCTAGTCCCGGTCAGCCAACCGATGGCCCATGTCCCGTCGTCGGTGGTGACAAGCGGCACACAACCATGCAGTCTGCCCGCATGAAGCGATTTCGTTGGAATTCCGAAAAGAACAAGTCCGTCAATGCCGCGCGGGGCATTTCGTTTGAAAACATCGTTGTCGTACATGATGCCTGGTGAACTGCCGGACATTCTGGCGCACCTGAATCCGGCGGAATTCAAGGCGGCTCGCCGATGCGGGGGGAGCCAAAGCAGCAAGCCCGGCAACGGCGAAGCGCCGCGCCGTCGGGCCCTGATGTTCAACCACGGCCCGTTTGGGCCGCTGCGCGCTTACTTGGCGACGACGCGCACCATCT
>JBAXOZ010000134.1:0-7160 GCA_037132975.1 Comamonadaceae bacterium | reverse complement strand
ACGGCAACCGTTGCGCAGATACATTGGCTCAGCTGTCTTGGCATATTCAACTCCAGGGTTATGTCGAACGGATTTCGTCAGCGCTCAAAGTTCAATGTGCCCGCCAATCTCAATGGCATGGTCAAACGGAATCTTGAAGTATTCGGTGGCGCCCTGCATCGCTCGGTGCATGAAAATGAACGGTGCCAGGAAGATCGGCGAGGAATGCTTTGCCACGACTTTTTCTTTGCCGACGAAGAAAGAAATTTCCATCAGGCTGAAGTGAAACTCTCGAGCCCGCAGCAAGGCGACTGCGCGCATGACCTGAGGTTCTTCCATAAAGCCATAGCGCACGTGGACAGCATGAAAATTGTGCGCCAGGTGCTTTGTCTGCACGCGGTCCTCGTCCTTGACGTGCGGAATATTGACGATTTCAAGATTCATCAGAATGACACGTTCATGCAGAACCTTGTTGTGTTTGAGGTTGTGCAGGAGAGCCAGTGGGGCGATGTTTTCGTGCGGCACCATGAAGATGGCGGTGCCAGCTACCCGATGGGGCGATGTTTCAGCAAGACTTTCCAGGAAGCCGTCCAGTGGCACGGCGCCGGTCCAGCGTGCCTTGAGCAGGCGCTCGCGACCATTGACCCAACTGATCATCAATAGCAGGCAGAACACGGCTACCGCAATCGGCAGCCAGCCACCTTCGAAAAACTTGAACAGGTTGGTGCCGAGGAATACCAGATCAACCAGGAACAGGAGGCCGAAGATGGGCAGAAAGACGTATTTGTTCCAGCCTTTGATGAACACCATGACATAGGCTGCCAGCAAGGTGTCGATGGCCATCGCACCCGTCACCGAAATGCCGTAGGCGGAGGCCAGGTTTTCAGAAGTCTTAAAGCCAACGACCAGACCGATAACACCAAGGAACAAGAAGATGTTTATCTTGGAGACGTAGACCTGACCAATTTCATCGGCCGAGGTGTGTTTGATGCGCAGCCTTGGGATATAGCCCAGTTGCACCGCTTGATTGGCGATGGAAAAGGCACCGGAAATCACCGCCTGCGATGCAATGACAGTGGCCATAAAGGCCAGCAACAGCAGCGGAATCAGGGCCCAGGAGGGCGCCAGCCGGTAGAACGGGTTATCCAGGGCAGAAGGGTCGCTGATCAGCAGTGCACCCTGACCGAAGTAGTTGAGCAGCAAGGCTGGAAAGACGATCAACAACCAGGCGCGCTGGATCGGCTTGAGTCCAAAGTGACCCATGTCGGCGTACAAGGCTTCGCCGCCGGTGACCGCAAGCACCACGGAACCCAAAATCGCAATAGAGACTGCGCTGTGGTGCAACAGAAAGCTCAGCCCGGTCAGCGGGTTGAGTGCGTACAGAATGCTTGGATGGTTCGCGATCTGTACCAGGCCCAGCAGACCCAGGACGAAAAACCAGACGACCATCACCGGGCCAAACACCTTGCCGATTCGGGCAGTACCGAAACGCTCGACGGCAAACAGCCCGGTAATCAGAGCGATGGCGATGTAAACAATGTAAGGCTTTAGATCGGCCGACAGAACATTGAGCCCTTCTACTGCACTGAGCACCGAGATCGCTGGCGTGATCATGCTGTCGCCGAAAAACAGGGCAGCGCCCAGAGCGCCAGCCACCATGGTCGCCCAGCGTGCGCGCGTTCGATTCGAGGTTCGCTGTGACACCAGGGCCGTCAGGGCAAAGACGCCGCCCTCGCCATGGTTGTCGGCACGCATGATGATCAGCACATATTTGATGGTCACGACGAAGATGAGAGACCAGGCGATCAGCGAAAGAATGCCGTAAACCGCTTGCGCGATCTCGTTGCCCTGTTTGGCCCCGGTCGCCTCAATTGAAACTTTCAATGCGTACAGGGGTGAGGTTCCGATGTCGCCAAAAACAACGCCAATGGCGCCCAGCATGAGCGCGCTCAATTTGGCCGGTGAATGGCTATGGTGATTTGGAGAGGACATGGGGTTAAGAAGAACTGCTCACACTTGCGAATCGGCAGATGTCTGTGATTCTGAAGTCCGCGACGTGAGATCTTTATTCGGCAACGGGATTCAAGTTTTTCGCTTGAAAGTCGATTCCAGCCGGGTAGCACACAGCCACCATGACCAGCAATAACATTCACGCGACGAGCGCAGCGCAGCGAGCAGACCCGGCGCGGGAACTGGCGCGAGTGGCAGCCATGTCGCACAGAAGTCTGGGCGATTCGCCTTTGCAGCGGATTGCATCCACGCTAGGCGAGCTTCGGCTGACGCATCATCCTGTGGCCAAACTCATGTTCTTTTTGCTTGTCTTTGTGCTGGCCACTCTGTTTTTTAGGGCCGTGCTGCATCAAATGGCCGACCGTATTCTGGAGCAACCCAAGCAAGCCGAGTTGGTGTATGTGCCACCGGTGACGGCACCTCTGTTGCCAAAAGAGATTGCTCCAGTTCTTGCCCGGAAAGGAGGGGTTCAGGAGGCACCAGCCGTCCTTGCACCGGCTGTTCATGTACCGACTGGCGACTGCGCCTGGCAGGAGCAAGAAATTGTGATCAAAGCGCCTGCTTCAGGCAAAGCCAGCGATTACGTCCATTTTGTTGCAATGGTTGATTCGAGCGTGTGCGTCATGAGCGGTCGCAATCAAGCGACGTCTCTGACCTTGGGCGCTGGCGAAGCCAGGAGCGTTAGAGACGGCACTGCGCCCTGGCGTGTACGAAGCTCCAACTGGTCTGGCGTCAAGATCTTCTTCCAGGGCAGCAGGCTTGCCGTGCCTGTGGCCGGAGCGGCTCAAATCAGGATCGAATTGTCTTCAGCAACCTGTGCGACTTCGCCTGCCAACTGCTGAAACATCGCCTTATGGAATTGGAAATCATTACGAAAGTTCCTCGGCGGGCGCGCACTGGCCCGCCGCTGCTGTTTGTGCACGGTGCCTGGCACGGCGCGTGGTGTTGGGATGTCCATTTTCTGGACTATTTCGTGCAGCAAGGTTTCCATGTGCACGCCCTTAGTTTGCGTGGTCATGGGAACAGCGAAGGACGCGAAAAGTTACGATGGACGCGCATTGCAGATTACGTTGACGACTTGGTAACGGTGGCCGAAAGAATGGATAGCCCGCCGGTCGTTATAGGTCACTCCATGGGAGGCCATGTGGTGCAGAAATATCTGGAGCGTCGGGTTGCTCCTGCGGCTGTTTTGCTCGCGTCTTTGCCGCCCGCCGGGGCCATGTCCACAACCTTGCGAATTGCCCGGAACCACCCCTTTCTCTTCGGGAAGATGAATCTGACCTTGAGCTTGTATCCCCTTTTAGGCTCTGCTGCTCTCGCACGGGAGTATTTGTTTTCCGACGCGCTGTCAGATGACGTAGTGGATGCTTATTGGAAGCAGTTGCAGGATGAGTCGTTTCGCAGCTTTCTGGACATGTTGGCAATCAACTTGCCCCGGCCCCATATGGTCAGGACCAATATGCTTGTCCTGGGTGCTGAAAAGGATGCGATGTTCAGTGTTGAGGAGGTCGAGGCTACGGCCCGTGCTTACAACACGAAAGCCGAGATTTTCAAGGGAATGGGCCACGACATGATGCTCGAGCCCCGGTGGCATTTGGTGGCGGATCGAATGGTCGGCTGGCTTGAACAGATGGGTTTAGCGAAGGAGGCAACCATATGATGAATCTCAGGTCACGGCTTTGCACCAATTTGCAAAGCATCGTGTGCGGCTTGATCGCCAGTTGGCTGCTCATGACTGGCGAATTGTGCTGGGCCGCAGCCGGCACGATTCAGATGGTGATTGGAAGTGCCCGCATTTCACAGCACACGGGTCAGGAGCGCTCGGCTGCGCGTGGCGACAATCTTTACGAGGGTGACACTGTTGCAACTGACAGCAACTCCAATGTTCAGATTCGAATGATTGATGAAGCCATTATCTGGCTGCGCCCTGATTCACAGTTCAAGATCGACAAATACCGGTCAAACCAGCATGGCGCTGTCACGAACGAAGCCTCGCTTCGTCTGTTGGGCGGCACGCTGCGCCAACTTACCGGCATGATTGGCAAGTCTGCTCCGTCAGACTACAAGCTCAAGACGCCCAATGCGGTTATCGGAATCCGTGGCACTGAATTTGACGCGATGTACGCGACACCCCAAATTGCTGCGCAGCTCAACACGCCCGCAGGAACCTACAACCGTGTTTATGAAGGCTCGACTGTTCTGGAGGGTGCCACTGGAGGATCGATTACTTTGAAAAAGGATCAGGCCGGTTTTATGGGGCTCGATAACGCTGACAAGCCCAAAGTTCTGCCTGGCATTCCGGCCTTTCTGAACAGCAACCCCAGCGCGGCACCCGAGCGAGCCGAGGTCAGTGTTGCAAAAATTCGGTCGGTCCAGGTTTCCGTCCGCTATGGCGAGGCAGGCTCCGATACCGTGAGCAGCGTCAGCAGTCGGGACAATGACAGCGAACAGAGTTTGCAAGTCATGGAAGGCGAGCGAGCATCGTTGAGCCTGATCCAGGGCACCCCCGCACGCAAGCCGGGGCTGACCGGAGGGCGACCCGCCACGCGGACGATGCTGGAGCTGATGGTGAAACTCAGCGGCAACGGTGCCATGGTGCAGTTCTTCTCTGAGAATCAAAGCAGTAGTGCGGCAGGGAGTCAGACCAGCCGTGTTGCCACCAGCCTGAGCGTGCCCCTGGGAGTCTGGGTTGAAGTCAGTGGTCGCGGCCCCTGGAGCGGCTCGAGCAGTAGCACGATTTCATCTGGCGACGCGCGGGCCAACTCCAGCAAGGTCTATTTGAAGGTCGTCGAGATCGAACGCTAGGGCAAACAATATGCGCAAGAACGGGTGGCGGATTTCTGCTGGTTTTTTGCTGGTGGCCTTGTTTGCCTGTCACGCTGCTGAGTGGTTCACGCTGCCCCTGCTGCCTGGACTCGAATCGATTCTGTACGACATGCGGGTTCGGGCTCTGCCGCCTGGCACGCCAGACAAGCGGATCGTGGTGGTTGATATTGACGACAAGAGCCTGCGCGAGAAAGAGCAGGGAGGTGAGGGGCACTGGCCCTGGCGGCGTGATCGGATGGCGCTGCTGGTGACAAATTTATTTCAGAAGTACGGCGTGTCTTTGGTGGCGATGGACATCCTCCTTTCTGAAAAAAGTGCATCCTCCGAACTCGATACGCTGGAGTATTTGAAGGAACACGATCTAAAGGCGGTTCCCGAGTTTGCCGCAGCCATGGAACAGTTGCGTCCGAAGTTGTTGTTTGATCAATTGCTGGGGCAGGCCATGCAGGGCGGTCCGGTGGTGCTGGGTTATGCCTTTCACAACGACGCGCCTGCGAGCGGCACCCGCCTGCCCGAGGGCTTGGACCTGAGCGCTTGGGGGTTGACACGTCAGCCGGCCCATTCTTACCCTGCGCACACCGGGCTATTGCCGGAACTGCAGGCAAAGGCCGCCGGGGCAGGGCACTTGAATCACTTGCCAGACCACGACGGTGTCACGCGACGGGTGCCCCTGTTGATTGAACACGACGGGCGCTATTACCCTTCTTTGGCGCTGACGGTAGTGCAAGCGCTGACCAAGTCACCACGTCTGGAGGTGCACAAGTCGGCCTATGGTGACGGTGCGCTGCGCGTGGCAAAAGTAGTGGTTGGACCGATCGACGTGCCGGTCGATCGAGAGCTCGCGGCATGGGTGCCCTTCAGGGGAAAGGCGAAAAGTTTTACCTATGTTTCTGCCGTCGATGTACTGAACGGCCAGGTTCCCGTCGAGCAATTGAAAGATCGCATCGTCCTGATTGGCACCTCGGCGGCTGGCTTGGGAGATGTGGTTACGACCCCGATGGACGTCAGCGTTCCGGGTGTGGAGGTTCACGCCAGTCTGATTACCTGCATGCTTGACGGCTGCATTGTTCAGCCGCCAGACTATGTGGAAATGGTGAGCGTCATCGTGCTCGGCTTGTTGATGGTCGTTGGCGGAGTCTGGCTCAAACCGGCTTACACCGTGGTCGCCTGGCTGCTGTTATTGGCGGCATTGTTTGGGCTTAACAGGTTCATGCTGCAAACCGAGCAATTGATGCTGCCGGTGGCTACTTTGATCGCATGCCTGACCAGCATTTTCACTTACCAGATGAGCTATGCATTCTTCATCGAGGCGCGTGGCAAGCGGCAAATATCAAAGCTGTTTGCCAACTATGTGCCGCCTGAACTGGTCGAGAAAATGGCAGAGAATCCGGGTGCCTTCAACATGGCGCCGGTTGAACGTGATTTGACGGTGTTGTTTGCTGATGTTCGGGATTTCACATCAATTTCTGAACGACTCAGCCCCCCCGTTCTGGCGGAACTGATCAATGCCTATTTGACGGCCATGAGTGAAGTCATTCGCGATTGCCACCATGGCACGCTGGATAAATACATAGGGGATGCGGTGATGGCCTTTTGGGGCGCGCCGCTGCCCGATGCGGAGCACGCACAAGACGCTGTGCTGGCAGCGCTGCGCATGCAGCACGAGATCAAAATCCTGAACCCGCAATTTTTGGCCAAGGGCTGGCCTGAGCTGAAAATCGGCATCGGTCTGAACACTGGACTGATGCGG
The DNA here is from genome assembly GCA_037132975.1 of Comamonadaceae bacterium. Classification (GTDB taxonomy): domain Bacteria; phylum Pseudomonadota; class Gammaproteobacteria; order Burkholderiales; family Burkholderiaceae_C; genus Rhodoferax. Next base: position 595 of record JBAXOZ010000134.1, on the reverse strand, counting down.
GTGGGCGATATGGGCTCCAAGATTCGTCGGGCCTACACCGTCATGGGGGACGCCGTTAACCTGGGCTCAAGGCTGGAGGGGCTGACCAAAATCTACGGCGTCGATATTCTTATCGGCGAAAACACCCGCAAGCAGTTGCATGATTGGACTTGTCGGGAAGTCGACGAAGTACGTGTCAAAGGCAAAGATCAGAATATTGCCATCTACGAGCCGATCGGACGAACACATGACGTTTCTGACGCACTGAAGCAGGAACTGTGGCAATGGGATCAAGCGCTGGCAGCTTACCGGTCTCAGCGATGGGTGCAAGCGCAAGCCTGGCTAAGTGAACTGCGTGATGCACATCCGGCATCAGGACTCTATGCGCTTTACGTGAAGCGGATTGAGGAGTTTCAGATTGATCCGCCACCCCTGGACTGGGACGTTACAACCAACTTCTGACCTCCCCGTGTTATAGAACCCGACCAAGTGCCAGTGTGCTGGTGCAGATTTGGTTGCGCCCGCCGTCCTTGGCGCGATACAGAGCCAGATCTGCTGCAGAAATCAAATTGTCCAGCCGGGTTCCGGGCTCCCATTGGGCCAGCCCACCCGAGAT
>JBAXOZ010000133.1:0-7198 GCA_037132975.1 Comamonadaceae bacterium | reverse complement strand
TCGATCTTGCCGGCGGGCGCTTCGACCAGAACCCGCTTGTCCAGCACCAGGTAGTCAACGCCTGCTTCGGGCGCTTTGGCCTGCGCCAAAGCGATGGACGGAACAAAACCCGCGCCGGCCATAACAGCACCGCAGGCCAGGGAAAAATCACGACGCTTCATCTTCAATCACTCCAGTTAACAAATTACGCTCAACCGTCATTGCGAGCGCGGCGTGGCAATCCAGGATTCATGGACTGCCACGGACGACGTCCTCGCAGTGACGATCAACCTCTCAGCGCTGCACCCTCACCAAGGCGGTCTCCATGCCGGTGGCATCGAGCTTTTCCTTGATCCTGTCGGCGTCTTCACGCTTGTCAAACGGACCAGAGCGGACCCGGAACACGGTCCGCCCGGATTGCTCGCGCTCCGAAACCTTGGTTTCCACGCCGCTGAGTGAGAGCTTGGCGCGCTGGCTCTCGGCATCTTCAGGCGTGCGATAAGCCCCGACCTGGACAAAATAGATAAACGGGTCGGTGCTGGCGCTTCGCGCATTGGCCAGATCGCCCAGCGGATCGGCCGTCACTGCCGGCTTCAGTTCTTTTTTGGCTACCGGTGCCGAAGCAGCGCCAGTACTCGGTACAACGGCCGCAGGCGCAGGCGAAGGCGAAGGCGAAGCCTCGGCTGGCACCGCCGGCTTGGCCGGGTTCTTGCCGTACAAAGGAGCGTTCGGGTCCCAGTCCTTGTTCTTTTTGGTCTCGGCAGCTTCCTGATCCGGCGTGCGGCTCTGGCCCTTGTTCATGAACTGGACTGGAACTTTGGTGATGTACACAGCCACTGCCAGCGCCACCGCCAAGCCAACGACGACCCCCAGGATAAAACCCAGAATGGTTCCACCGCTTTGCTGTTTCATGGCCATCCTTCTATAAACAGTTGGGGACAGAGCTAAAGATCTGTCCCGCAAAATTATCGTACCGGACAGAGCTGAAGATCTGTCCCGCAAAAATATTACATTTTCTCCGGCGCGCTGACACCGAGCACGGCCAGCCCATTGTGCAGCACCTGCGCTGTGGCCGCGACCAGGGCCAGGCGGGCATGCTTGACAACCGGGTCATCGACCAGAATCCGTTCTGCATCGTAATAGCTGTGGTAACTGGCAGCGAGCTCACGCAGGTAAAAAGTGACATCGTGCGGTGCAAAATCCTGCGCCGCCGCAGTCAACATCTCGGGATACCTGGCCAACTGCAGCATCAGTGCCTGTGCCTGCGGACTTTGCAGCGGAGAGAGCTCGGCCTGCGGCAGGCTGGCCACATCGCCACCCTCCTTTTCGCGCCAAGCCGCCAATACCGAACAGATGCGGGCGTGCGCATACTGCACATAGTAGACCGGGTTGTCGTTGTTCTTGGCGACCGCCAGATCGACATCAAAGGTGTACTCGGTGTCGGGTTTTCGGCTCAGCAGGAAGAAGCGCACCGCGTCCTTCGACGTCCACTCGATCAGATCACGCAGGGTCACGTAACTGCCGGCACGCTTGGAAATCTTGACCTCCTGCCCACCGCGCACGACGCGCACCATGGTGTGCAGCACGTAGTCGGGGTAGCCCGCAGGAATGCCCACATTGGCCGCCTGCAGGCCGGCCCGGACCCGGGCAATCGTGCCGTGGTGATCGGTGCCCTGGATGTTGACCACCTTTTCAAAACCACGCTCCCACTTGCTGATGTGATAGGCCACATCAGGCACAAAGTAGGTGTAGCTGCCATCGCCCTTGCGCATGACGCGGTCCTTGTCGTCACCATAATCGGTTGACTTGAGCCACAGCGCACCATCGTGCTCGTAGGTCTTGCCGGCCTCATGCAGTCGCTTGACGGTGTCATCAACCTTGCCGCTGAGATAAAGGCTGGATTCCAGGTAGTAGTTGTCAAACTCGACAGCAAAAGCCTTCAAATCAAGATCCTGTTCGTGGCGCAGGTAAGCCACGGCAAACAGGCGCATGTCATCGAGCGCCTCGACGTCGCCCGAAGCTGTGAATTCGCGGTCATCAGAAGAAACCGTCTTTTTGGCAAGAAAGTCGGCGGCGATGTCGGCGATGTAGTCACCGTTGTAGGCGGCGGCATTTTCGCCACTGGGCCACTGGGCGTCCCCCGGCTTGAAACCGCGCGCGCGCAATTGCACACTGCTGGCCAGCGTGCCAATCTGGACGCCAGCGTCGTTGTAATAGAACTCGCGGTAAACCTGCCAGCCTTGGGTCTGGTACAGATTGCAGATAGCGTCGCCCAATGCGGCTTGCCGGCCGTGGCCCACATGCAGCGGGCCGGTGGGATTGGCCGAAACAAATTCCACCATCAGGCGCTTACCGGTATCGGCCTGACTGCCAAACTGCTGAGCCTGCGACAACACTTCCTGCACGATCTGCTGCTTGGCCTCCGGCTTGAGCCGGATATTGATGAAGCCCGGGCCGGCGATGTCAATCGCGTCGACCCAGCGCTCATAGGCGGGCATCAGCAACAATTGGGCACGCAGGTTCTCCGCCAACTGTCGCGGGTTTAGCTTGAGGGGCTTGGCCAGTTGCATGGCCGCCGTGCTGGCCAGATCGCCCAGCGCCGCCTGCTTCGGCGACTCAAAAGCGGCTTTACCGGCAGCGCCAGGCGACATTTTTTCCAGCACCTGGGCCAAGGCTTCGAGCAATTCAATTTTTACGGAGAGCATCGCCCGATTTTAAGGGTGCGGCCAGGAAAGCGCTTTGTCATCGCCTTTGCCGCGCCAGCCGTTATGGTCGAGAATCCATTGCGGGATTCCCTCCCAAACCCTTTTTGTGAAAGACGCACGATGAAAAAGCTACTCACTCTCCTGACTGTCGGCCTGTCCCTTTCTCTGGGCAGCGCTTTCGCCGCTGACGCACCGGCAAAGTCATCACAACAAAACAAGATGGCCTCCTGCAACAAGGACGCCGGCGACAAGAAGCTCAAGGGCGACGAGCGCAAGGCCTTCATGAAAGACTGCCTGAGCGCCAAACCAGCCGCTGCGGCCTCTGCTGCGGCTGCAGCACCGGCCCCGGCACCAGCCCCCGCTGCGGCAGCGTCTGGCAAGAAGGGCAGCCAGCAGGACAAGATGAAAAACTGCAACAAGGACGCCGGCGACAAGAAGCTCAAGGGTGAGGAACGCAAGGCCTTCATGAAAGATTGCCTCAGCAAGTAAGCAATAAAAAACCCCGCCGGTTCTGCCCGGCGGGGTTTTCTTTTGGCATGATGCGGCCATGATGCATCGCAATACCTCGTCTCCGTCCATTTCCTGTGTCATTCCGTCCTTCAACGAAGCGCGCAATCTGGGCGCCGTGGTGCCGGAAATTCTGGCCACGCTGGCTTCCCTGAGTCCCAGCGTTGAACTGATCGTGGTGGACGATGGCAGCCTTGACAACACCAGCGAAGTCATGCAGGCCCTGTGTGACAGCCATCGCGAACTGGTCTACCTTCGGTTTTCCCGGAATTTTGGCAAGGAGCCGGCGCTCACCGCTGGCATAGACACAGCGCGCGGCGATGTGCTGATCCTGATGGATGCCGACGGGCAGCATCCGGTCAGTCTGCTGCCCGAGATGCTCAAGAAGTGGCAGCAGGGCTCGGACGTCGTCTATGCCGTGCGCAAGACCCGCGACGACCAGTCGGGCCTCCAGGTGAAACTGACCGCGCTTTTCTACAAGCTGGTGAACTTTGGCAGTCGGGTCAAAATCCCGGCCAATGCGGGCGACTTCAGGCTGATGGACCGCAAGGTCGTCAATGCACTCAAGAGCCTGCCCGAACGCAACCGCTTCATGAAAGGCCTGTACGCCTGGGTTGGTTTCAACAGCACGGCGATTGACTATGAACCCTTGCCGCGTGCCGACGGCCAGAGCAATTTTGGTCTGCGCGGCTCGCTGTCGCTGGCACTGACCGGGATTCTGGCGTTTTCGATCACACCCTTGCGCGCATTGACTGCGGTTGGAATGGCACTGTCAGCCATTGCCCTGGGTTACGGCTTGTGGGTCGTGGGCGAGTACTTTTTTTCCGGCATTGCGGTGCCCGGCTACGCCACCATCGTCGTCGGCATGATGTTTTTCAGTGGCATCCAGTTGCTCTCTATCGGCGTGCTGGCTGAATACGTCGGGCGCATCTACGAAGAGGTCAAACAACGCCCGCCCTACCTGATCAGCCAGCGTAGCGGCAATGGCTTGCTTGCAGCCGCTGCGTCGGAAGATTTCAGCCCCCGGCGGCAGGAACAGGAAGCCTCGCTGCTTTGAGCGCATCCAGTTTCTGGTTCCTGCTGGTCGGTGCCAGCGCGGCGGCCACCCATATGCTGGTTTTTGCCATGACGCAACACCTGATGTGGCCCGAACTCGCCAATGCGCTGGGTTTTTGTGTGGCCTTCTTTGTCAGTTTTGCCGGCCACCGCCTGCTCACTTTCAAGGACGCCGGGACTTCGGTGGCCACCAGCCTGCTGCGCTTTGCAAGCACGGCGATTGCCGGTTTTGCCAGCAATGAACTGGTCTTCATGCTGCTGCTGCGCGCGCTGCACTGGCCGGCGCTAGCGGCTCTGACGCTGGCCCTGGTGCTGGCAGCCGGGCAAACCTATGTGCTGAGCCGGTTCTGGGCTTTTCGCCGCTAAGGCCGGAGCCGACTGGTACAAGAGCCAGCCCGCACCTTCGTAAAAGCGCTTCCAGCCGGAAAGATCCAGAGACTTTTCACTGCCGATGCGCAATACCAGCCAGTTGCCCGACATCCCGGCCGCCGCCGCAAGCACCTGCGGCGATTGCAACTGCCGGGCCGCCATCACATCAAAATCAGCGCCTTCAAAGAGCTCGCGCTGCCAGCCATCGCCCGCTTGCTGACGCAGCAGTGGCCAGTCTTCCAGCACCACCATGGGCTTGGCTGTCTGTGCATAAAACGGCAGGTCGTAAGGGTAAGCGCCCGTGACGTAAATCGTGTCGGTTGGCGCAGCGGCGCAGGCCAAAACCTGCGCCAGGTCCTGCGTGCGCCCGCTGCGCGTGACCTCGCCGACCAGGGTCACGATGGCCAGTGCAACGCCGACATTGACAACGCACAGTGCGGCAAACACTTGCCCACCGCGTCGAAACCGCGCCATGCTGCGCTGCCATCCGAGTGCTGCCAGCAGCGCCAGTGGCGGCACGGCCGGCAACACGTAACCGACCAGTTTGGAATTCGGAATCGAGAAGAAGAGCGTGATCGCTGCCGCCCAGATCCAGCACAGAGCGGTCCACTCTCTGGCCACCAGCGGCGCTGTCCCCAGCGGCCGAGTGCCGTTACGGCGCAGTTGCGCCAGCGCAAAAAAGACCCAGGGAAACAGCAGCAAACCCAGCGCGGCCAGGTAAAACCACCAGGGTTGCGGGTTGTTGTAGGTGCTGGCGGTGTAACGCTTGAAGTGCTGGTTGACGAACATGTAATCAAACAACTGCGGGTACTTTTGCTGGGCGATGACAAACCAGGGCAAGGCGATCACGGCAAACAGGGCCAAGCCGCTGAACCAGGGCAGGTACAGCACCTTCTTGAGTTGCCGCGTCCAGATCAGCCAGAGCAGAATCACCAGGCCGGGCAGCGCAATGCCGATCAGCCCCTTGCTCAGCATGCCAAGAGCGCAGGCCACAAAACCAAGCCGTGCCAGCGCGGCCTGCGGCTTCGCGCCGGCCATGAAGGCAAAAGCAAAGCACCAGATCGCCACACCGATCCAGGTCGCCACCAGCATGTCGTGGTTGATGTACTGGCCACCCAGCAGAAAGCTCAAGCTGGTACCGAGCATGAGGGCGGCGCGGCGCGCCATCTGTTCGGTACTGATGAATCGGGTGGCCAGATACAGTGCCACCAGCATCAAGCCCACATGCAGCGCCGGCACCAGGCGCAGCGCCAGTTCATTGACGCCAAAGGTCGCCAGCGAGATCGCTTCGAGCCAGTGCAGATAGGGCGGCTTGTGAAAAAAGGGAATGCCGTTCAGGCGCGGCGTCAGCCAGTCGCCGCTCACCAGCATCCAGCGGCCAATTTCTCCGTAGCGTCCTTCGTCGGGTACCGCCAGCGGCCGCATGCAGGCCAAGGCCAGCAAGCCCAGCCAGAGTGCGGCCAACGTGAGCCATGATTTCTGGCGTTCGGTCAGGGAAAGTGTCACACCCAAATTCTACCGATCAAAAGAGATTCCTCGACCGATGCGGACCGATGCACGCTCCAGCGCCGCCGGAAATTGCGCGCCGCTGAGGTAGTTGAACTCCTGCAGGCGGGCGGCGCCGATCGCGTCCTGCTGCGCCAACGCCTGGGCCGGGTGGCACATGATGATGCTGCGCTGGGGCGCGGCTTTCAACCAGCCTTCCATCAATCCAGAGTAGCGGCTCTGATCGCCCGCAAAATCATAGATACCAAGCAGGTCCGTTGCCACCGGCAACCCCGCCTGTGCCGCCAGCTTTTCCAGAGCCGTGGCGCCCATCGCGGCGATGACACGACTTTTCAGGTCGACATGGCCGCTCGGCGAGCGGGAAATTCGCAGGTAGGGCATCGCCCCAGGGGCTGCGCCGTAGCGCTTGATCAGCGTCTGCACCAGGGCCTCACGAACACCGGCAAACTGCTGCACATGCTGATGGCCGTCCACGTAGTCGGGCGGCGCCCTCCACTGCGCCTCGAAAGCATCAAGTTGACGCTCAATCACTGCGCGTGTTTGCGCTGCTGCAGCGCCGCGACCAAAGCCGCCCAGCGCAGCGTTCAGCATGGCCGCATACAACGTCATACCGTGCCCAGCGGCAATCGCAAACTCACTGGTCCAGTCCAGATGCAGGCCGACGTCAATAGGCTGAGGCAAGTCCTGAAGCAATGGCACATCCTGCGGCCAGCGCGGCGAGAGCACCATGACGCTGGTAGCGCTGATGCGACTGGCGCGCGCCAAGGCCGCGATACCGAGGGAGGCCGCAGCATGGACAGCAAAATCGTCAGCGCAGACGATGACGCGCTTGCCTGAAGGATGACCGTTTGCCATCATGGTGCGCGCCAGAAGCCTGGCTGGGCGTAGTGGTGTTTCAGAAAATCGATCCACAGGCGCAGGCGCAGCGGCATGTGTTTGGCATGTGCAAAAAGCGCGTAAATGCCGTTGGCTGGCGCGGCAAAATCTTCCAGTACCTCCACCAGCAGTCCGGCGGCGATCTCGGCCTCCACCTCCCAGGTGCTGCGCCAGGCAATGCCGTAGCCGGCCAGACACCA
>JBAXOZ010000132.1:0-7222 GCA_037132975.1 Comamonadaceae bacterium | reverse complement strand
CCAGTTCCGGCTTGAGCTCCGGATTACCGCCGCGATCCGGGTGCAATTCGTCGTTCGGTCCGCGCCCCGGAAACATGCCGGAGATGCGGGGACGCGCAATCAGATCCTGCAAACCCGGTGAACGGTAGCTACGGGTCAGGCTGGCACGCAGCTGGTCCCGGCTCTGCGAATCAAATTTCCACACCGCATGCAGCAGCGGTGTCCAGACAGCGCTCTGGTTGCGTACTTCGGGCATACCCGTGGCAGTGCTGCCCTGGGTGCTGATGCCTTCCCAGCGCAAGCCGGCGTGCGCAGCCAGCTGGCGTGTCACCGACCATTCATCCTGCGCGTACAGGGCTGCGCGCAGACTCGATGCCGTGAGATTGCCGTCGAATTCGGTCAGGGGTGACTCGCCATCCTGCAAGGTCGTCGCGACTTCGCGCCGGCGGTTGCTTTGCAACTCGGCGCCGGTTACCAGACTGTGGTCGTTGGCCAGCGTCTTGGTCAGTTTGGCACTGGCGCTGAAGTTGAGGTCATGCTGCTCGGAGCGGTTGTCCGATTGGCCAACGGTAGGACTTGAGCCAAAGTACTGGCGCAGCGAAGCATTGTCCCAATCGCTTTGTCCCAATGTGGCGCGCAGTTGCCAGTTGCCGCCGTCCTGAAGCCGGTGCATCCATTGGGCACCCAGGTGCAGGGTGCTGAAGCGGTTGGCGCCGGAACCGCTGCTGCCATCAAAGGGCGCCGTACCACCGGTTTGCGTCAGGCTGCCGCTGCTAAGGCTGGAACTCTGTGATTGCACCAGCATGGGCGTCAGCACCAGGGTGTCGCCCTGTTCGCCGCGCCACTGCAGGCGGCCATTGGCCTGGATGGCGTCGCGCTGGCTGGATGACTGTGTGCGTTCAAGCCGGTCTATCAGCTCGCCGCTGTCGAGGTTCTCTATGGTGGTGTGGCTGCTGCTGTCGTTGCTGCGCTCACCGTGCTGGGCTGACAGCGAGACGTTGTAGATCCAGTTGCCAGCCACTTCATTGCGTGTCCAGGAGACGCCGGGCTGCTGGTTGCCGTTCTCCAGGCCAAGCCCCAAGCGCAGATCATTGAGCCGCTTGCTGTAGCCGCCGCGGGTCACGATGTTGATGGTGCCGCCGATGGCGCGGGCACCGGTTTCAGCAGTAGGAGCGCGCAGGATCTCGATGCGCTCAATCTGCTCGGGCGAGAGTTCGTCGAGCGAAAAGCCGCGCGGTGCCGGCTCGCCGTCAATCAGGATCTGGGTGTAGCCGCCGCCGAGTCCGCGCATGCGCGGTGCGCCACCGCGCCCCGGGCGACCGGGCATGGTGACACCCGGCAGGCGCTTGAGCAACTCGCCCACGGTGCTGTCGCCAAAACGTTCGATTTCGTCACGCCCGACAATGATCTTGCTGGCGGTGGACTGGCGCCTGGCTTCGGTGTCGTCGAGTGCGGCGCCGACGATGGTCACCGGTTTCAACTCCCCGGAATTGCGGCGCGGTGCGGGTCGAACCAGAGATTCGGGATTGACGGCGCCATCGGGTGCCATGGTCGGGCCGCTTGACTCTGTGATCGGTTCCGTGGCCTGTGTCTGTCCATGAACAGTGCCCATCGGGCAAAGCAACAAGGTCATTAGCCAGCCAGTCAGCGGCCTGCTAGTACTGTGGGTTGAATTGAGCTTGGCACGCATCAGACGCATTATCAAAGGCCTGTGTAAAGCCGCTGTCAAGTCATGTTGGTGCCGTCAACAGTCGAACCGGCAGGTGCAGCTCAGTGACAGCATTCTGTGCCAATTCTGCATCGTTGTTGACAAGGTAGCTCTCAAAAGGCGGCAGGCGTTGATCCGGCTGGATCTTTTGGGCCACCATGTGCTGCATGGCGTAAAACCACGCGATCTCAAGCGCGGAGCGATCGCCCTTGAGCTGCACAACGTAGGCATGGTGTGCAGCCAGCTCGCGCACCGCAAGGCCATCGAAATCGTCCGGCATATCGACTGGTATGCCGATGTGGCAACTCGTGGTTCGCAATTTGATGTTGGTCTTGAAGTAGATCGCCAGCGGCGAGCCGGCGACCGGCACGTCTGCCATGGCCAATTGCTGGCGCAGTTCGCCTGTGACGTCGACAACCGCCTGTGGCAGACCGCTGATAGCCCCCTGGTAATTGCGGTAGGCATAACGGATGGCCGGGATCTCACGCACGCCAAGATGAACGATTTCATAGCGTGCTGCATTGGCAGGCTCCAGCAGACTGGCGAGTTGGTCCAGTGCATGGCGGCAATCAAGCGTGAGCGATCCCTTCACGGTGGCTGCAAAGGCGCGCATGGAAAATGCAACGCGCCCACGCAGGCCCCAGGTGACCCGGGTCTTGCCATCCTCATCCGCAAAGGTCCAGTGACTTCGTCCGGAAACCGTGAACGGGTGACGCAAGCGCACAAGCTGCTCAATGCGTTCGGGCGCCTGCAGGCGAACCTGTTCAATCAAACCGGCTCCCATCGTCGCACTCTCCCAGGAGCAACGGCTGCCCTTGCCATCGGCGTTGCCAGAGAACGTCAATGCAACGCCTGATTTCGGTGCCAGCCAAGGGTTCCAGTGTTGCCACTGGTGCAAATCGGCAACCATTGCATACACCTGGGCCAAGGGCGCGTCGATCAGCCGGTTTTGTTCAAATCGCACGCGACCGCTGTAGCGGCCCATATAGACCAGCACGGCAACGACGCAAAAGAGAAATACAAAGATCAGTGTGGACAACATTGCGGCGTCGATAAAAAAGCCCGGCCAGAGCCGGGCTTGGGTTTTAGGTTCGTGACCTCGTGGATTACAGCATGCCCAGCGCCTGCGGCAGTACCAGGGTCAGCCACGGCCAGTAGGTGACGATCACCAGGAACACGATCATGGTTCCCAACCAGGGCAGCACTGCCTTGGTAAGCTCCGTGATACCCAGGCGGGAGATACCGGAAGCCACGTACAGGTTCAACCCAACCGGCGGGTGGCACAAACCCACTTCCATGTTGACGTCAATCAGAATGCCGAAGTGCACCGGATTGATGCCCAATTGCATCGCAGCCGGGAAGAAAATCGGCGCCATGATCAGGATGATTGACGACGGCTCCATGAAGTTGCCAGCGGCCAGCAGGATCAGGTTGACGACCAACAGGAAACCGGTTTGCCCAAGGTGCATGCCCAGTATCCAGTCGGCCAGGCGATGCGGCAGATTCTCGTTCGCCAGTACGAAGGAGAACAGCGCTGCATTGGTGATGATGTAGAGCAGCATCGCCGACATATTGGCCGAGTCGCGCAGCACCTTGGGCACGTCCTTCATGCCCATGTCCTTGTAGACAAAGATCGAGACGAAGAAGGAATAGACCGCGGCCATTGCCGCCGCTTCGGTGGCGGTAAAGATGCCGGAGTAGATGCCGCCGACGATGATCACGACCAGCATCAGGCCCCAGACGCTGGCCCTGAAGAACCTGAGGCGTTCCATCCAGGTGGCTTTCTTCATGCGTGGGTAGTTGTTTTTCTTGGCGATATACCAGGTCACAAATCCAAGCATCAAGGCCAGCATGATGCCGGGCAGCAGACCGGCGACGAACAGCGCCCCAATGGATGTGTTGGTCGAGATCGCATAGATCACCTTCGGAATGCTTGGCAGCATCAGGATGCCGAGCGAACCGGCGGTGATCATGACGCCCGCACCAAAGGCCATCGGGTAGCCATGCGCCACCATGGCTGGTAGCACGATCGAGCCAATCGCCACGACGGTCGCCACGCTGGAACCGCAGACCAGCGCGAACATGGCGCAAGCCAGAATCGAGGCCAGTGCCAAGCCGCCATGCATGTGCCCCACCACCGACGTGGCAAAGTTGATCATGCGCCGCGCCACGCCGCCATGGGTCAGGAAGTTGCCGGCCAGGATGAAGAAGGGAATCGCCATGATTTCCCATTTCTCGATGCCGGTAAACAGCTTGAGCGCCACCGCTTCCAGCGGCACCTGCGTGAAGGTCAGAATGAAGGTTAGCACCGTCAGACCGAGCGAGATCGAAATCGGCATGCCCGTGAGCATGAGCGCGATCAGGAGTCCAAAAAGAATGGAAGCGTTCATGACTTGGTACCTCCATCTTTGGGATGGCTCTTGGCCCATTCCTTGTCGCCCTGACCCAGGTGGACATGGCTGATTTCCTCACCATCCTCCATCGCTTCGCCGACCAGCGGTGCTTCCGCTTCAACCCCTTCCACATGGGCATGGTCGTGGTGCGGGAGTTCGCCGGTTCTCACAAAATTCCAGGCCACCTGCAGGAAGCGAAACGACATCAGCGAGGAGCCCAGGGGAATGGCGCAGTACACCATCCAGGTTGGCCACTCCAGATCAGGCGTGGTAGGGCCCTCGGGGATGTCGCCGAAATCGATATGCAGCCATTTGAGGATGTCGTGATGCCCCCCGTTTTCCCACACGAAATGGGCGCCTAGGTAGGCAATGGAACCGGTAAACAGTGCGCCTGCCAGCAAGGCAAACAGTACAAACCTGGCCCGGGTTTTTTCTTCCAGGCGGTTGACCACCACATCAACCCCGACGTGGATGCCAGTGCGCACACCATAGGCGGCACCGAACTTGGCCATCCAGACGAACATGATGATGCATAGTTCCTGCGCCCAACTCAGGTTGAGCGAGAGCATCCAGTCCTGAAGATACGGAATGGGCGCACTGGCGAGGTAGCGGTGCAGCACGGATACGAAGATCAGCAGCGTCGCCCCCCCCATGAGGAAGGAGATGATCCATTCCTCCAGGTGGTCAAGGTATTTCATGGTTTGTACTCCGGCGCTGTTTGCCGATTACAACTTCTTGGGATCGAAGCCGGTGTCCTTGTAGATCGCCTCCAGCAGTTCCTTGCCGACCCGGTCGACCATCTTGGCATGCACCGGCACCAGCACCTTCTTCAGTGCCATGCGCTCTTCCTTGGTTGGTACGTAGACGGTGGTTTTGCCGGCCTTTTTGACGCCTTCGAGCGCTTCGTCATTGTCTTTCTTGGCGACGTTGTTCGCGAGCGCAGTGGCTTCCTTCATGGCCTGCTCCAGCTGACCACGGACATCCGCGGGCAAGCCGTCCCAGAACTTCTTGTTGACGATCACTGCGTAGCCCAGGTAGCCGTGCTCGGTCAGGGTCAGGTGTTTTTGCACCTCATGCATCTTCTGGCTGAAAAGGTTCGAGATCGGATTTTCGGTGCCATCGACCACGCCGGTCTGTAGCGCCTGATAAACCTCGGAGAAAGCCATCACCTGCGGAATGCCGCCGAGCGCGCGGGTCTGTTCTTCCAGCACTTTGGATGACTGAATGCGGAACTTCTTTCCCTTGTAGTCGGCCACGTTCTTCAAAGGAGAGTTGGCCGAGAACGACTTGAAGCCGTTATCCCAGAAGGCCAGGCCCTTGACGCCCTTGGGTTCGAGCTTGGCCAACAGACTTGCGCCTACCGGACCTTGCGTAATCTTGTGCAGGTCTGCCGTGTTGTCAAAGAGGAAGGGGAAGTCAAATACTTCGAACTCCTTCACGCCCAGCGGGCCGAATTTGGCCAGTGAGGGCGCAAGCATTTGCACGGCACCCATCTGCAAGGCCTCCATCTCTTCCTTGTCCTTGTAGAGTTGGCTGTTGGCATACACATCGACTTTCACTTTGCCCTTGGTCAGTTCACCCGCGCGCTTGGCGAAGAACTCGGACGCCTGGCCCTTCGGCGTGTCGGTGGCGACCACGTGGCTGAACTTGATAACGATCTGCGCATTGGCGCTCAGACCCAGCGCCAACAAAACGCTTGCGAGCAGGACTTTGATTTTCATGGGTGTCTCCAAAAATATAGGAAGAGTTGTCAACTGAACAGGCGAAGGTTAGTGAACAATCGCCCGCGTGGCAACTGTGGCGTTCAACAGCTAGGGTTAACCCTTGACGGTTTGCCTCAGCGCGTCGCGCATGGCATCCATCCAGGCCAGACCGATGCGATTGGCCAGCGCCTTGTGTACCGGCTCCACGGCGCCGCGCAGACGCTCGCGCTGGGTTTGGCTCAGAACATGGATTCGGGTGCTGCCGGTTTGGCGCAGCGACGCCAGTGCCTTTTCGTTTTGCGTGTCAGCTATGGTGTTGCCGTAGCTTAGTGCTTCGCGCAGGGCCTGCCCAATCAGTTCGCTGTCTGCTTTGGACAGGCTAAGCCAGAAGCGCTGATTGACGACCACTGCGTAACCCAGATACCCGTGCTCGGTCAGGCTGAGATCGCTCTGTACCTCGTGCATGCCTTGTGTCCAGAAGTTCGACACCGGGTTCTCGGTGCCATCCACCACACCGGTCTCCAGCGCTCTGCGCGTTTCGCTGAAAGGCAGGTCCACCGGTTGGGCGCCCAAGGCACGCATCTGCGCCGCAATCACGCGAGAAGCCTGGACCCGCATGCGCAAGCCGACAAAATCAGCGGGCGCCAGCAGGGCACGGTTTGCGCTCATCTGCTTGAAGCCGTTGTCAAAGTACCCCAGCCCGGTCAGCCCCTGGCGGCTCAAGCGCTCCAGCAGACGCTGCCCGAGCGGGCCCTGCGTGATGCGTCGCACATCGGCAACCTGGCCAAACAGGAAAGGCAGGTCGAACAGCTCAAACTCCGGAAAACCGATGCGCCCGAATTTTGACAAGGACGGCGCCAGCATGTCTACGGCACCCAGTTGCAGCGCCTGCATTTCGTCGTGGTCGCCATAGAGTTGGGCATCCGGGTAAATCAGTACCCGGATGCGTCCGCCCGAGCGTTGTTCTGCGAGTTGCTTGAAGCGTCTGGCGGCCAGACCTTTGGGCGTTTCCTCGGCCACCACGTGGGAAAAGCGCAGCGTGACCGCCTTGTCTGATGCGGCCAGCGCGGGGCGCTGCAGCAGTGAAGAGCCCAGCACGGGCACCAGGGCGGACGCGCCAAGGCGGCGCAGGTACGCTCGGCGAAGGCTGGAGGCGGGTGAGTCGGACCTTGACATGCTGGCTATTATGCGAGGGCCTGCCTGAAAAACAATGGTTAAAACCCGAACCACTTTCGCTGACCAATCGCTCGACTTTGCCTTGCTGCAACAGACGATGCCCAGTCACGCCAGCCGCAACCGCCGTGCCCTGCTCTGGCTGCTTGGTTTGCTGCTGCTGCTGCTGGCTTCGGTGGTGACACTGGTCCTGTACCTCAACACCTTCGAAGCCGACGAGGAGGCGCGCGCGCGCGCAGCCGACGCACAGTGGCTCGAGCAAAGCG
>JBAXOZ010000131.1:0-7222 GCA_037132975.1 Comamonadaceae bacterium | reverse complement strand
AACCGATGAGCAGCACTGAAGACGCCTGCTGGGGCGGCCGCCAGTGGAAGTTTGCCTCGGAGGCACAGAAGCAGTGGCTTGAGCGCATGGGCGAGCGCGGCTGGACGGTGCCGACCTGGCCCAAAGAATATGGCGGCGGCGGTTTATCAGGTGCCGAGGCCAAGGTGCTCGCGCAAGAAATGGCCTCCCTGGGCTGCCGCCCAGCGCTGGTGAGCTTCGGCATCTGGATGCTGGGTCCGGCACTGCTCAAGTTCGGCACCCATGAACAAAAGCTCGAACACCTCCCAAAAATAGCCCGTGGCGAAATCCGCTGGTGCCAAGGCTACTCCGAACCCAACGCCGGCTCGGACCTCGCCTCACTGGCCACCCGCGCCGAGGACCGGGGCGATCACTTCATCGTCGATGGTCAAAAAATCTGGACCTCCTACGCCGACGAGTCCGACTGGATCTTCTGTCTGGTGCGCACCGACACAGCCAAGAAGCACACCGGCATCAGCTTTGTGCTGTTCGACATGGCAACACCGGGCGTCAGCACCCGGCCGATCCGCCTGATCTCGGGCAAGTCGCCGTTCTGTGAGACCTTCTTCGACAAGGTCCGTGTCGAAAAACACAACCTGGTCGGCACCCTCAACGCTGGCTGGGATGTTGCCAAATACCTGCTGACGCATGAGCGCGACATGATAGGCGCGATGGGAGAAGCGTCGACCACACCGTCACTGTCCAGGACTGCCAAAGCCACTGTCGGCCTGGACGCCCAGGGTCAGCTGGCCGATTCCCAGCTGCGAGCACAAATCACCGAATTTGAGCTCGACGAGGCGGCATTCCGGCTCACCTTGCAGCGCGTCCTGGAAATGGCCAAGGCCAGGCAGGCACATCCTGCGATGTCTTCCATGCTCAAGTACTACGGGGCTGAACTGAACAAGCGACGCTGGGAACTGATGGCCAGCAGTGGCGGCAGCGACGCACTGGAGTGGGAAAGCGATCGTTCCAGCCATGGCATCGTCGCGCGCACCTGGCTGCGCAGCAAAGGCAACTCGATCGAGGGCGGCACCAGTGAAGTGCAGCTCAACGTCATTGCCAAACGAATCCTTGAACTGCCGGGAGCCTGAACATGTCACTCATCCTTACCGAAGAACAAACCATGCTGCGGGACAGCGCCCGCGATTTCCTGGCAGACAAAGCCCCGGTTACGCAACTGCGCCAGTTGCGCGACACCAAAGACGCGACCGGTTTCTCGCCGGCTCTCTGGCAGCAATTTGCCGAAATGGGTTTCAGCGGTGTGCTGGTACCCGAGGAATTCGGCGGCATGGGCCTGGGCCATGTCGAAGCCGGCGTCGTGATGGAGCAGATCGGCCATCAGCTCAGCTGCTCGCCCTTTCTGGCCTCCAGCATCTCCGCCGTCACCGCCCTGCGCCACGGCGGGACTGAGGCACAGCAGCAAAGCTGGCTGCCGGGCCTGGCCAGCGCTGAGGCCATCGCCACCCTGGCCGTGGACGAGAAGTCCAAACACCAGCCGGCACAGATCGCGCTGCGCGCCACGCCCACCCCCAATGGCTTCACCCTGAACGGTGCCAAGACCTTTGTGCTCGATGGCCATGTGGCCGACCTCTTGATCGTCGCCGCCCGGCGTGCCGGCGAGCCCGGGGACAGCGAGGGCATCACCCTGTTCCTGGTCGATGCCAAGGCACCGGGGGTGGAGATAGAGCGCACCGTGATGGTCGATGCCCATAATGCCGCCCGCATGACCTTCAAGGACGTGCAGCTCGGTACGGATGCGGTGCTGGGTCAGGTCGATGCGGGCTGGGCACCTTTGAGCGCCGCGCTGGACGCTGCCCGGGCCGCCGCCGCGGCAGAGTTGCTCGGTCTGGCCGACGAAGTCTTCGAGCGCACGGTGAACTACCTCAAGGAGCGCAAACAGTTTGGCCGCGTCATTGGCGAGTTTCAGGGCTTGCAGCACCGCGCCGCAGAACTCTATTGCGAGCTGGAAATCACGCGTTCCATCGTGATGCATGCCCAGCAGGAACTCGATGCCAGGGCCGATGGCGCCAGCCGCGCCGTCTCCATGGCCAAGGCACGCGCCGGCCGAACCGCCACCCTGGCGGTGCAGGAAGCGGTGCAAATGCATGGCGGCATGGGCATGACCGACGAGTTCGAGATCGGTTTCTTCATGAAGCGCGCCAGGGTTCTGCAGGAACTCTTTGGTGATGCCAATTTCCATCTTGATCAGCTCGCACGCCAGCAGGGCTACTGAATCTGAAACCCACGATCCACTCAAACCATGAACCACACCCACTACGAAGCAAGAGACGGCGTCGCTGTCATCCGTCTGGACAACCCTCCGGTCAATGGCCTGAGCCACGCGGTGCGCAGCGGCATCGTCACTGACGTCAGACGCGCCGAAGCCGATGCTGCAGTCAGTGCCATCATCCTGATCGGCTCCGACAAGGCCTTCTCGGGGGGTGCCGACATCCGCGAATTCGGTACCGCAGCGGCCGGCACTGAGCCTACGCTGCACAGCGTGATCAACCTGATCGAGAGCTCCAGCAAGCCCGTTATCGCGGCCATTGGTGGCGCTTGCATGGGCGGTGGTCTGGAGTTGGCCCTGGGCTGCCACTTCCGGGTGTCGGTGCCAGGCGCCCAGATCGCCCTGCCCGAAGTCAAGATCGGTTTGCTGCCCGGCGGCGGCGGCACCCAGCGTCTTCCGCGTTTGATCGGCCTGGAGCCGGCACTGAACATGATTGTCTCGGGCAACACCGTCCCTTCCGACTTGTTGCGCTTCACGCCGCTGTTTGACCATTTCATCGAAGGCGACTTGCTGGAAGGCGCAGTTGCCTTCGCCAAACAGGTTGTTGCTGAACAGCGCCCTCTCAAACGGGTGCGCGACCTGAAGGTCAGCCACCCGAAGCCGGCGGCCTTCTTCATGTTCGTGCGCAATGCTGTGGGTGCCGTTTCCAAAAACTACCCGGCACCGCTCAAATGCGTGGACGCGGTCGAAGCGGCGCTCACCAAACCGTTCGATGAGGGCATGAAAGCAGAGAGAGATTTGTTTGCCAATCTCTATGTCGGAGAAGAATCACGCGCCCTGCGCCATCTGTTCCTCTCCGAGCGCAAAGCGGCCAAGGTCGAAGGTATCGCAACCGACGTCAAGCCGCGCGCCATGGAGAGCGTCGGCATCATCGGTGCCGGCACCATGGGCAGCGGCATTGCGATCAACTTCCTGCTCGCAGGGATACCGACCGTGATCCTGGAGACAAAACAGGAGGCGCTGGAGCGTGGCGTCAAGCACATCAACGACTTCTTCGAGAGCCGCGTCAAGAAGGGCAAGATGAAGGCGGACAAAGCCAGGACGCTGGCAGGGCTGCTGAAGCCGACCCTGAGCTACGACGACTTTGCCAAGGTGGACCTGGCGATCGAGGCCGTGTTCGAGACCATGGCGGTCAAGAAGACCGTCTTCGAGACGCTGGACCGGGTCTGCAAGCCGGGCGCCATCCTCGCTTCCAACACCTCCACGCTGGACCTCAACAGAATAGCCGCCTTCACCAAGCGCCCGCAGGACGTGGTCGGAGCGCACTTCTTCAGCCCGGCCAATGTCATGAAACTGCTCGAAGTCATTCGCGGTGCCCAGACTGCGGACGATGTGCTGGTGACCATCATGCAGTTGGCCAAGAAGATCAAGAAGACCGCTGTCATCTCGGGCGTCTGCGACGGCTTCATCGGCAACCGCATGATAGGCGGCTACGGCGGCGAGGCGACCAAGATGCTTGAAGAAGGCGCTACCGTGCAGCAAGTCGACGGCGCGCTGGAGAAGTTCGGCATGGCCATGGGGCCGTTTCGCATGGGGGACCTGGCTGGCAACGACATCGGCTGGTCCATCCGCAAAGGCATCAGCGCCGAGCATCCGGAGTACCAGTGGCCCAGCGCAGCAAAGCTGGCCGACAAACTTTGCGAGCAGGGCCGCTTTGGCCAGAAAACCGGCTCTGGCTGGTATCGCTATGAAAAGGGGGGCCGCGCCGCGCTGGCCGACCCGGCCGTCGACGCGCTGGTCGAGGCACACCGCAAGGAGCATGGCATCACGCCGCGCAAGATCAGCAGTTCAGAGATCGTACAGCGCTGCATCTTTGCCCTGGTCAACGAGGGCGCACGCATCCTGGAAGAGGGCATTGCCCAGCGGGCCTCCGACATCGACATCGTCTACATCTTTGGCTATGGCTTCCCTCCCTACAGTGGTGGCCCCATGCTGTATGCCGACAGTCTGGGCCTGCCGTCCGTACAGCGCGCCATCGAGGGCTTCGCGCGCAACGACAAGTCCGCCCAGAGCGTCTGGCGGCCTGCGCCGCTGCTGGCCAGGCTGGCGGCCGAAGGCAAGACATTCAACTAATCGAACCGAGAGAATTGACATGACAGACGCAGTAATCGTATCCACCGCCCGAACGCCTCTGGGCAAATCCTGGCGCGGCAGTTTCAACATGACGCATGGCGCAACGCTGGCCGGCCACGCCATCGAGCATGCGGTCAAGCGTGCTGGCATCGACCCGGCTGAAGTTGAAGACGTGATCATGGGCTGCGCCCTGCAACAGGGCGCAACCGGTCTCAATATCGCCCGTTATGCCGCGCTGAGGGCAGGGCTGCCGGTAACGGCCGGTGGCACCACGATCGATCGCCAGTGTGCGTCGGGCTTGCAAGCCATCGCGGTTGCGGCACAACGCATCATCGTCGACAAGGTGCCGGTCATGGTGGCCGGTGGTGTCGAATCGATCTCCTGCGTGCAGGCCAACGTCAACATGACCTACATCCAGGATGAATGGATGGCCGAGCACCGTCCCGACTTCTTCATGTCCATGCTCGATACGGCCGAGGTCGTCGCCAGGCGCTACAGCATCGGCAAGGATGTGCAGGATGCGTACGGCGTGCGCAGCCAGCAGCGTGCGGCAGCAAGCCGGGCCGCCGGACTCTTCAAGGACGAGATTGCACCGATCACGGTGACCATGGGCGTGGCCGATCCGAAAACGGGCTTTGGCATGAAGCAGGTGACGGTCAGCGAAGACGAAGGCATACGCGCTGATACCACGCTCGAAGGTGTGGCCAGGATCCGCTCCGCCAAGCCCGGCGGTGTCATCACGGCGGGCAACGCCAGCCAGTTCTCGGACGGTGCTTCAGCGGTGGTGGTGATGAACTCCAAACTGGCAGAGCAAAGAGGCATGAAGCCGCTGGGCATCTTCCGCGGTTTTGCTGCCGCCGGTTGCGAGCCTGACGAGATGGGTATCGGACCGGTCTTCGCGATTCCGCGTCTGCTGGAGCGTGCTGGTCTGAAGATCGATGACATCGGCTTGTGGGAACTCAATGAAGCCTTTGCGGTTCAGGTCATTTATTGCCGTGACAAGCTCGGTATTCCGGATGAGCGCCTGAACGTCAATGGTGGTGCCATCGCGATTGGTCACCCTTACGGCATGTCAGGTGCGCGCATGGTCGGGCACGCGCTGATCGAGGGCAAGCGTCGTGGCGTCAAGTATGTCGTCATCACCATGTGCGTCGGTGGCGGCATGGGAGCGGCTGGGTTGTTTGAGGTGGTGTGATGTCACCAGATACCATCAGTTCAACACAGAAAGCGGTTGTGGCGCAGGTCACGCCGACGGCTGTAGCATTTTGTGACCTACCTGCACTAATTGCACAAAGTGCGCTGATACGCCCGGGCTCAACAGCAATTGTTGATGGCAAGCGTCGGATCAATTACGCCACACTCGACAAGATGGTTGACAGAGTCGCGGCTTCTTTGCAGCGAGACGGCGTGGCGCCAAAACAGGCGATTGCCATTTGCGCCGCCACAAGCGCCGAGTACGTCGCCGTGTTTCTTGGTGTTCTGCGTGCCGGTGCGGCGGTAGCACCCCTGGCTCCTAGCGCAACACCAGCCCAGTTGATCGACATGCTGCGCGATGCCGATGCCCAAAGATTCTTTGTTGATGGCGCAGTGGCTGCAGCGTTGGACGCCTCTGGCGTCGCACTGCCGGACGGCATAGCACTGTCCCGACTGGATGCCGATGGTCATCAGGCACTTCCAAGCTGGTTGGTGCCGGTTTCGGTCAGTCCCATGCCAGTCCTGATCGAGCCAGCTTGGCCATTTAACATAATCTACTCGTCCGGTACGACTGGAACACCCAAAGGTATTGTGCAATCGCATCTCATGCGCTGGTTGCAAGCGCAATATGCCCCCTTGTTCGGTTTCGGTCCCAGCACAGTGACGATGGTCGCCACACCGCTCTACAGCAACACGACGATGACCACGGTGCTACCCACCCTAGCCTTTGGTGGCTGTCTGGTGTTGATGGCCAAGTTCGAGGCAAGCGCCTATCTGAAATTGGCACAGGATGAGGGCGTCACCCACGCCATGCTGGTTCCCGTGCAATACCAGCGCTTGATGTCCCGTGAGGATTTTGGTCGGTTCGATCTCAAGTCCTCCCTGGCCAAGTTTTGCACCAGTGCCCCCTTGAGTGCGGCACTCAAAGCAGACGTTGTCGCGCGTTGGCCTGGAATCCTGGTCGAATACTACGGCATGACCGAGGGTGGCGGTACCTGCATGTTGCTCGCCAACCTGCACCCCACCAAGCTTCACACTGTGGGTCAGCCTCTTCCCGAACATGACATTCGATTGATCGACGAGCAGGGTGTAGAGGTGGTCGCAGGCCAGATCGGCGAAGTAGTGGGGCGCTCAGCAACCATGATGACGGGCTATCACAACCAGCCGGGCAAGACTTCCGAGGCCGAATGGTTTGACGCACAGGGTAATCGCTTCATTCGGACCGGGGACGTGGGCCGCTTTGATGAGGACGGTTTTCTGATCCTCCTGGATCGCCGCAAGGACATGATCATCAGTGGCGGCTTCAATATCTACCCGACCGATCTGGAGGCGGTGTTAGGCCAACACCCGGCGGTCGCCAATGCGGCAGTCGTGGGCGTGCCGTCCGCCGAGTGGGGTGAGACGCCGGTCGCCTTCGTCGTACGCCGCACGGAATGCGACACCAGCGCAGGGGAATTATTGTTGTGGGCCAATCGGCGACTCGGCAAGACCCAGCGCCTCAAGGACCTTCGGTTGCTGAACGAACTGCCACGCAGCGCCATAGGAAAGATCCTGAAACGGGAATTGCGCGATTCCTGGATCGAATCCGCTGCCCGATGAAAGGGCCTTTCAATAACCCAACGAAGTGAGCACAGACATGACGAAAAATAC
>JBAXOZ010000130.1:0-7260 GCA_037132975.1 Comamonadaceae bacterium | reverse complement strand
GGTTGCGGATACTGCGCAAGCGGGGGGTGTTGACCGAAGTCATCAAGGGCGGCCCTACCAGTATGCGAGCGAGTCGGTTCCACTATCGCAACGTAGTTGCCCAGGCAACGGCGGCTTAACCAGGAGGATGCGTATGAAAGCGAACGGAACTATTAGCGTCCTATTGTGGCTTCCCCAGATTGACGCGGCTGTAGTCCAGGGGACCACGAACCAATACCTGGTGCGCTACCATCAGCGGACCTGCACTTGTCCGCACCACGAGAAGGGTCATCGCCAGTGCAAGCACATCGCCCACGTGCTGGACAAGTTGGCCTTTGGGTTGGCTCAGTGCGCGTGCTGTAAAAACTACGGCTCGAACGACGAGATGCTCCAGGCGAGCCAGGGCCATCCTTTGTGCCCGGCGTGCCACGCCGGGCTGGAGAGTGGGGTTACGGTCGAGTGCGACGGTTGCCACGCCGTGAAGCCCGAGAGCGACTTCGGAAGTCCGGGGCACACGGCGGGCGGGTCATGCAACGGCTACGACATTGATAGCTGTGTCTGCACGGAGTGCGCCGAGGAAGGGCTGCGGCAGGTCCAGGAAGACCTGGCCAAAGCGGCGGTGGCAGAGATGGCCGCTGAGAAAGGAGCGGCAAACCAGTGAGCCATCCCTTCGCGGAGACTGTGCGGTTTGTTTCCCCTGGCAGACTACGCCACAAACCGCACAGACTCCGCTCGCCCCGTGGAGGGTTCCCTCGATGAGCTTTCTTAGCGCCGTCACTCCGCTACGCTCTTTGCCCTAGCCGCTGATCCGCGCCCCTGTCCCCTTGCGCGGGCGGCCAGGTCAAACGCTCCGCTTCCGCTCCCGGCGCACAGAAACTCACGAGAGAACGGACCAAGAGGCAGACCCCCCACAAGGCCACGCAAGCCATTCCTGTAAAACCCTGGCTCGCTGATATGGCGCTCCGCTGTGTCCGCGTGAAACGATGCGGACACTTTCCCCCTACGCGCACCGCCGGCTGAGTGCGCTTCGCCCCGAAACGACAAGCCACGCCAGCCGCCGCTTCGTTCGCAAGCTCACTAGCTCCCCAGCCTCGTCCCTGCGTCGGGTCCCCCGTCTGTCATGCCTTTTCGCCGATTGCTTTGAGTGGTGTGGGGGGTGCGTAAGACGCGCAGCTCCCGAAGAAAAAAGTGAAAAAGAAAGTTCAAAATATGAGTAACACCACATCGGCAGAGTTCAGCAAATACATCGTTTTGACCTGGCAGGGCCGGGAGCAAGTGACGGTGTTCCCGTTTTCGATGCGACACGCGGACGTGTTCAGCTACATGAAGCGGGAATGCCCGGAACTGGAGGCAGTGAGCGCCGGGCTGTTCATCGTGGACAACGGAGAAGTTTGGAGCACTGGCAACAGCGAATCCTTGAATCTCACGTCACGACCGCAGGACCGGCAGGCCATCGAATCATTCCTGGAAAGCCCCGACCGCCAGCTTTGGGATCTCGTTCGACTTTCCGAGCAAGCACGGGAAGCGGCACGGGCAGAAATGGCCGAAGCCGGCTGGTGCTAACGCTCAATCACAAATCACAAACAAACAACTAAGAAAGGAAGTCAGTTATGTTCAAAGCAAACTACAGCAAAGTCCGCAGTGAAATCGGCGACGAGCAGTTGCGCCTTGTGGCCCCGAGCATTTTTGCCGCCGGGGCCATGCAGGGGGTGAGCAACCGCTACACGTTCTTACCCACGTCGCAAATCATCGCCAGCATGAGGCAGGAAGGCTGGGCACCCGTCCACGCCGAGGAACAGCGGGTGAGGGCCGAAGGGCGGCGGGGGTGGCAGAAACATGTGGTGAACTTCCAGCGGCGCGGCCAGGTAGCCGTGCGGGGCGAATACGCCGTGGAGGTTGTGTTGGTCAACAGCCACGACCGGAGCAGTGCTTACCAGCTACACGCCGGGTTGTATCGCGTGGCGTGTGCCAACGGTCTTTTAGTGGCCGACTCGACTTTCGAGCACATCAGCATACGCCATTCGGGCTTTGAAACGCGGGAAGTGCTGGACGCTTCATTCCGGGTGTTGGAACAGTTGCCCAGGTTGACCGCCAGCGTGGAGGCTTTCCGCGCTCGCACTCTGACGCCGGCAGAGAGCCACGCCTTTGCAGAATCGGCCATCATGCTCCGCTGGGATGACCTCCAGACCGCTCCGGTAAGTGCGGCAAAAGTGCTGTGGCCGAGACGCACGGAAGACGCCGGCAGTGATTTATGGTCTGTCTTCAATCGCATTCAAGAGAATCTGACCAAGGGCGGGATGAAGGATTACACGCGCCGGAAGGAAGACGGGCACCGCTTTGCCCGGACTCGTGCCGTTACCGGCCTGGACGAAAATGTCCGATTGAATAAATCGCTCTGGCACTTGGCCGAAGCACTCAGACGGGGCGAGTTGCCCGGAGCGCAGAACTGACCAACCACGCGGGCGGGGTCGAACAGGCCCCGCCCTCTTTCCCCTATGACACGCGAACAAATCGAACGCGCCTTTGAGCTTTTCGGGACAATCATTCCGGCATCGAGCACGGACACGACCCGACGCCGCACCAGCTACTTTTATCGCCGGGAGGCGATTGCATGGGGACGAATGGCCCGGCAGTGGTGGCCAGGCGGTGAGGACATGCAGAGGACGTGCCGGAGCTTGGCCAAGAGTTACCTCGAAACCTACCGGCAGATGAAAACCAGAGAAGCGAGGACCGTATGAGAAATTTTTGGAGGGATATGTTTTTTGCCGTTGCAACCGGCGCACTGATTGGAACCATCATCCGGCAGAGACGGGAGCGCCTCGCGGCGCTCGCCCGCCAGGCAGTGCCGCCCGTGATTGGCCCGCCTCGACCGCCCCGGCGCTGGCGACGCCGCCAGAGGGCGTTGCCCTCTGGACTCCGTAATCGCTCGCGCTGGCCTCGACGCTGACGCGCCCTTTCCGAGTGCGGAAAGGAGTTACTCAAAGTCCAACGCCGGGACGGCTGGGCCTTTGGAATCGGGGCTGGGCGACGGTTGCCGGGTTGGCGTTGGTGTCTGGCCGGGCCGGGGCAGGTTGTTGGCTGGGCCGCCGCTGGAATCTTCGCCCCCGGCCAACCAGCCCACCAGGCGGCAGTGGACTTGCGCCAGATGCACCAGGCTGTGCAGTTCCAGTTGGTTCACCGTCGGCGGGCTGGCTTGCAACGAGCGCAGTCGCCGTGAGAGCAACTGGCTCTGTTGTTGCAAGAGGCAGTAGAGTTCCGCGCTCTGCTGATCCTGTGCTTGCAGGGAGAGCAGAACCGTTTCGGTCTGGGGCAGTGACACCGCCAGGCTCGCCGATTGGCTCAAGAGCTTGGCCAGGTTCAAGGTAGCAGGGGCGATCTTCATATAGTTCTTGGTTGGCGGGTTGCAGGTTACGGCATTCGGTTGCGAATCCCTTGAGTGTGGCCATGCGGACCCGCCGGCCTGTGCCGCCCCACTCAAAGGAAATCAGTTCGCCAGTTTTGCGCTGGCGAAAGTTGGAAATCTTGCCTTGTGCCACGAGCGCATTCCAGCGGTCTGGCCGAATCTCGCCGTTGTCATCCAGGAGGGCCGCCGCTACTTCCCGCACAATGAGCTTGTGCGCTTTGGGATAGCACGGCAGAGCTTTACGCCGGCCACGACCGCGACCCGAAGCGAGGGCCAGAGTCCACTGGAAAGCTTGCAACTGGCGCAGGAATTTGGGGCGCAGGTCCAGTGTTCGCCGCCCGGTGCTGTTCGGGAAAATCGCGTGCAAATGTCTTGTGCCGGTGTTGCCATGAATCCAGCCGAGCATGGAGCAGACCCCCAGGATTAACCTCAAATCGGCGGCGGCCTTTAGCAGTCTCTGGTCAATGTCTTCCAGTTGCTCTTGAGTGGCATCCGGGGGTGTCTGGACGGAGAGCACGGCGGTTCGACAGGACCGCTTTGCCCGCTTGTTGTGGTGACTGGCCATGAGCAAATCAGCCAGTTCCCCAGGGGTGCCAACGGCCACACCAGTAGCCAAGCCATCGTAAGCGGCGACCACTTTTCGGGGGTTGCTGAAATACCGAATCGTGGCCACCGGGTCACTGGTAGCCTTAAGGTTGACGATGGCTAAGGGAGCGTTCATGGCCACAGGGCATCTACTTTTTTAGCTGTCTCTTGAAGGGCTGGCACGTCCACCGACAGCCCGCGACCGATCCGGAGCGATTGGTTAATGAGCACCCCAAGCCGGCGCAGTTCATTGGCCGAGGCGACCAGCTTTTGCAGGTCCAGGCCCTGGACGTGAGCCAGCGCAATGAGAGCCATTGTGCGCCCTCTCAAGCCGGGCGGCAGTTGCATGAGTTGCTGGGCCAGTGGCATCGGCAACCGTGCGCGACCGAGGGAAACGGACATGGTTCTTGCAGTCATACGCTCCCTCCTGTTGGCAGGTTGTCAGCCCCGTTAGCGGTGTCGCCGGTAAGTGTAGATTGGTTGTTAGTGGTGTGGCCAGCTACGTGCGGTTGCGCACTCGGCGTGCGCCCCGCACTGCTGGCCAAAGGAGCTTTCGCTCCCTTGGAACCCTCGGTTGGCAAATCCGCTGGCACGGCTAGGGC
Organism: Comamonadaceae bacterium; assembly: GCA_037132975.1. Taxonomy (GTDB): domain Bacteria; phylum Pseudomonadota; class Gammaproteobacteria; order Burkholderiales; family Burkholderiaceae_C; genus Rhodoferax. The sequence goes on along the minus strand of JBAXOZ010000130.1, from coordinate 2,691 downwards.
ACGCGCCACCGCCTTGCCGACACGCGGAGCCGTGACCGACCGTTGCACGAGCCGCGTGCAGGCCCGCCACGCATCCTCTTCGATTAGCTCGCGTGCGCCAGCCGGGATGTTGCTGGCCCCGATCTCGGCCAGGCGTTCGTTGATGAGTCCCCCCAGGGTATTACGATGAGCACACGTCTTCATACTGACAGTATAGTTACGCGAGGTGTCAGCCGCGGATTTTTCGAGGGGTACTAAGCGACTTTTTTTGCATGGCGGCGCTTGCGGCACCGCGAGGCAGAAGGGACGAAAGCTCACCGGCAAAACGGTGAGTCTATAACGGGCAGGGGGAAGGCTTGCCGCCGTTTTTCCTTTTAGTTGTCAGCGGCGAGAACAGCTAAAGGAGGAAGGCTCAAGCGGCTTTGACCTGGCGCTCGACAAACGCCTCGACGAACTCAGCGACTTTGTTTTGCTGGTTGCGTGGAAGCTGACTGGCCTTCTCAAAAACCTGTCTCAACTTGCCGGCTGGGCCTTGTCCCCGTGGCTTGCCTGCCGCTCGCCCCACCAGGAAGTCAGTTGTCACGCCCAGGGCGTCAGCGAGCGCGGCCAGTTGTTCGGCACGCAAGGCCACCGGCTCTCTTTCCCAGTATGTAATCACGCGCTGGGTTGTCCCCAGTTTTTCGGCAAGTTGGAGCTGGGTTAGGCCCGCGCTCTCTCGTGCGCTGGCCAACCGCTCACCAAAAGTCGTTCGAGCCTGCTTCGCTGGTCTTCCTGCTGGCATGACGGAAGCATACGCGGGCTTCAAATAATTATACGAAATCGCTTGCATGAATATACTCATTACGTGTATTTCGTGCGCATGTCAAAACTTTCCGGAACGGGCTTGACGGGTTCCCGAAAAACCCGCCGCCCGGATGCAGCACCCCTGGACTCGATACCTGTCCTGCCCGGCTTGCAGGGGCTGGAATACGTCCTGCAATGCACGTATGGCCACTACCCTTGGGATGACTGGCAGAAAGCCGCGCTGGCCGCTGGCGTGCCCGAGGACCTGGCCGGGCTGGGCCGGCTGACCATGCGGGAGGCTTTCCAGCACCTTTGGGATGCCCGGCTCCAGTCTCTCTGCGGCTGGCACGATCAGGGCAGGCGCATGATTAGGCTGGCGCTCCGTTCACCGGAGAAGGCCGAGAAGCGTTGGCAACGGTTGCTCGATACGGACGGCTACCGGGGCGAATACGACGAGCAAACCGGGGAGTGGAAATCCTGGATATGAAACTGGACTTCGACCACATCAAACGGACCACGGACCTTGTGCGCGTGGTGGAGAGCTACGGGGTGAAGCTCAAAAGGACCGGGCGCAACTACGTTGGCCGGTGTTGCTTCCACGAGGACAAAACCCCCTCGCTCATTGTGACGCCCGACAAGGGGCTGTGGCACTGCCCCGGTTGTGGAGCCGCTGGCAACGTCATCCAGTTCGTTGCCCGGAAGGAAGGCATCAGCGACCGGGAAGCCGCCTTGAAGCTCTGCCAGGCCATCCCCGGAGTGAAGCCGGCCAGCACGTTGAAGCCTGCCAGTGCTGACGCACCGACAGCGCCGAAGCCCGCCGCGCCCGTGCTGTCGCCGGGGGAGACAACCAGGCTCTTGCAACGGGTTGTCGGCTTCTATGCGAAGACCCTGCACAAGGACCGGGTTGGCTTGGATTATCTCAAGGCCCGGAAGCTGGATGACCCTACCATGTTGGAAGTGTTCCAGGTTGGCTACAGCAACGGCACCTTGCCCGGTGTCCTGCCCCAGGCCGGTGAAATCGTTGACGGCTTGAAGGCGTTGGGCGTGCTGAATCAGAAAGGCCAGGAGCACTTCCGGGGCTGTATCACCGTTCCGCTGTTCGACACGGCCGGCAACGTCACCGGCATTTACGGCCGCCGCGTCAGTGGCGACGAGCCGCACCACCTTTACCTGCCAGGCCCGCGCCGGGGAGTGTTCAACAGCACGGCGGCCAAGACCAATCAAACGCTGTTCATCGCCGAAGCCATCCTGGACGGCATGGCGCTCTGGCAGGCCGGCTTCAAGAACGTCATTGCGATTTACGGCACCAACGGCTGGACGGCGGACCACGAGCAACTGCTAAAGGACAACGGCACCGCCGAGGTGTTCCTTTGCCTCGACAACGACGAGGCCGGCAGGAAAGGGACCGAACAGCTAAAGGAAAAAGTGTCCGGCATGGTCAAGGCTGTCCATGTGGTGCAGTGGCCCGAAGGCGTGAAGGATGCCAACGACTTCTTTCTTAGCCGTGGCCCCCAGGACTTTGAAGCGTTATTGCAGGTCCTAAAGCCCCAGGCCCCGCCCGTGAGCGAGCACACGGCCAGGGCCGGCCAGGAGCAAATCACGATGACGGCAGACGGCTTCACCGCCGCCTACGGCGTGCGCCGTTACGAACTCCGGGCCATTGAGAAGCCGAGCGCATCCCGCTTGAAAGCCACCATCCGGGCCACCGGCGGCCAGGGCCGCTTTGTCATTGATACGGTGGACTTCTACCTGTCCCGCTCCCGCCGTAGCTTCATGAGTGAAGCGGCCAGGCTGTTCAAGGAGACGCTGGACGTGATGGAGACCGACACCAACCGACTCATTGAGCAGTTGGAAGCATACGTGCAGAAACGCCAGACCGAGAGCGCATCCACCGTGACGCTGGTATCCGACACCGACAAGGCCGAGGGC
>JBAXOZ010000129.1:0-7300 GCA_037132975.1 Comamonadaceae bacterium | reverse complement strand
TCAGCATCGATACCGGCGGCCTGGACCGTCTGTTGACAGTCACCCGGCCGTCGGTCGCTTACCGCTGACTCAAGCCGCTTCCGGCACGTTGGGCAGACCTGCCAACGATTTCGTCAGCTCAGCTTCGTCGTAGAGCGCGTCGGACATATCACCGGAAAAGTACTTCTGGTAGGCCATCATGTCGAAGTGGCCATGGCCCGACAGATTGAAGAGAATCGTCTCGGACTTGCCTTCGCGCTTGCAGCGCATAGCCTCGACAATCGCACCCCGGATGGCGTGGCTGGACTCGGGCGCAGGCACAATGCCCTCGTTGCGCGCAAACAGCACAGCGGCCTCAAAGCACTCGACCTGGTTGTAGGCCACGGCTTCCATCAGACCCAACTCCTTGCAATGCGAGACCAGCGGCGACATGCCGTGGTAGCGCAGTCCACCCGCATGAAAGCCCGGTGGCGTGAACTGGCTGCCCAGCGTGTGCATCTTGGTCAGTGGCGTCATGCGACCGGTGTCGCCAAAGTCGTAGGCGTATTTGCCGCGCGTCAATGACGGGCAGGCAGCAGGTTCCACCGCCACGAAGCGCGAGGTCTTGCCGCCACGCAACCCATGGCCCATGAACGGAAAAGCGATACCGGCAAAGTTGGAGCCACCACCGCAGCAACCGACTACCACATCGGGCCAGTCATCGGCCATCTGCATCTGCTCCATCGCCTCCTGACCGATGATGGTCTGGTGCAACAACACGTGATTGAGCACCGAACCCAGCGCGTACTTGGTGTCTTCGCGCTGCACCGCCAATTCGACCGCCTCGGAAATGGCGATACCCAAACTGCCCGGATGATTCGGGTTCTCGGCCAGCACTGCGCGCCCATAGACCGTCTCATTGGAAGGCGATGCCACGCAACGTGCGCCGTAGGTTTCCATCAGGGCGCGCCGGTAGGGTTTCTGGTCGTACGACACCCGCACCTGGAACACCTCAACCTGCAGGCCGAACAAGGAGCCGGCAAAGGCCATCGAGGAGCCCCACTGCCCGGCACCGGTCTCAGTGGTTATCCGTTTGACACCCGCTTCCTTGTTATAGAACGCCTGCGGCACCGCCGTGTTTGGCTTGTGGCTGCCCGCCGGGCTGACACCTTCATATTTGTAGTAAATCTTGGCCGGTGTGCCCAGCGCTTTTTCGAGTCGGTGCGCGCGGAACATCGGCGCCGGACGCCAGAGGCGAAACACATCACGCACCGGTTCAGGAATCTCGATCTCGCGCTCCATGCTCACTTCCTGCATGATCAAGGCCATGGGGAATAGCGGCGACAGATCGTCAGGACCGACCGGCTGCAGGGTACCCGGATGCAAGACGGCGGGCGCCGGCTTGGGCAGGTCCGCCTGAATGTTGTACCAGAAGCGTGGCATCTGGCTTTCTTCCAAAAGGTACTTCGTTTGATGGCTCATGGTTGCTCCTCAGATAATTTATTGGTAATGCGGGCGGGGTATTTCCCGTATACAGTATGCACGCCTTTAGCACGAATGAAAAGACCGTGCTTGCTGAGGTTTACCCTGACCGTGATGAGATCAGAGGCTCTTCAGGCTGGCCGTCACTCGTCAAACAAGAAGGTCGACTCCTGGTAATAGCGCGCTGCTTTCGCGGCCACTTTTTGCTTCATCCAATCACTTAGCCATAGGTTCTTTTCGTCCAGGCTGGCACCACTGCCCAGCATCGCCAGTGGCAGGTTGATGCGCAGGGCGCGGCGCGGAATCAAGTGGCGCGAAATGCCGGCGGGCAGGAAAGCCCCAACCCTTGCGAGATCAACAATTTCAGCCGGTGCGTAGTGCGGAAACACCACCAGCACAGTAATGTCGTCATAGAGCGGCAGCAAAGAGGGCAGATGATCCGTGTTGGCGCGAAAAATTCGACCCCGCGCCTTGTAGAGATCAACAATATCGTTGAGGCGCTGGGTGCGCTGGTGCAAATTGCCATCGGCAAACAGACTATAGACCTCACCGTTTGGATATTCGACAAAGGCCAGTGATTCCCGGCGCGCCAGTAGCGCACGCGCGTGCATCAGATCGGCTGCCTCCATTCTGATCCCCGCAAGACCGGCCAGCAATTCCTTGAATTGCTCCCCACTCATGCCCTTGATGAGGTGATACCAAGTGTCAAGAATCAGTTCCGGGTCTTCGTAGTCAACCACCTGGACAGCAAGGTGCTCCATCCCCAAGCTCTGCGCAGCAGTGACGCGATTGGCACCGTCGAGCACGACGTAGCGCTGCTCCCCCGGAATCGCTGCCACGATAGGTGGATTCTTCAACACGCCATCGGTGCGCAGGCGTTGCAATAGTGGCTCGCTGCGTTGCGCGTCGTGCTGCTCGTGCAGCAGCAGGTCGGCCACTGGGACGACGCGCAGGTCTGGCATTTCGGGCTGGCGCTGAGGCTGGATCATGCGGCTTGTCTCCGTCAATATTCTGATTCTGATTGTGGCTGATGAACCACCCGCAGTTGCAAATTCGATTTCTGTCGCAAATAACCGACACCACGGCAAACTGTTCTCCTTTAATCTCGCCACCATCCAACATGGCAGAGGAGACGCATCCATGGCGACACAAACTGGGCCCACGCTCAGCGGCGAGGACTTGGGAATGAACACAAGCGATCAGCGCGTGATGCTGGGCAATGAGGCAATCGCCCGCGGCCTGGTTGAGTCGGCCTGCCAGTTCATGAGCGCCTATCCGGGCACGCCCAGCTCGGAGATACTGCCGGCCGTGCTCGAGTTCAGGAACGAGCTCGGCATTGAGCTTTACGCTGAATGGTCAACCAATGAAAAGGTGGCATTGGAGACGGCGCTGGCCGCTGCTTATTCGGGCAAGCGTGCGGCGGTCGCCATGAAGCAGGTCGGCCTCAACGTGGCGGCCGATCCCGCACTGTCCGGCGCTTACATCGGCGTTGTCGGCGGTCTGGTCTTGATCGTCGCCGACGACCCCGGACTGCACTCGTCGCAGACCGAGCAGGACTCGCGGATGTTCTCGCTGTTTTCCAAAATCCCGGCGCTGGACCCCAGTACTCCGCGCGAGGCCAAGGAAATGGTGGCGATGGCGTTCGACTTGTCCGAGCGCCATCAAATACCGGTCTTGTTGCGCCCGACGGTGCGCATCTGCCATTCCGATCAATCGATTGACTGCCTGCCTCTGCAGGCGGCAGGGCGCAGTGCCAACTTTGTCAAGGATCCCGATCGATGGGCGGCGACGCCGCGCGCCAGACTGCAAATGCACCGACAGCTCAATGAGAAGCTCGCCGCCATCGAGAAAGAGTTCGCGAACTGGCCCGGCAACCAGGCCTTCTACCCGGCCAGTGCAGAGTCAGAACGCGCACCCTTGGGCATCGTGGCTGCTGGCGTCAGCTACGCCTATTTAAGTGATCTGCTGCCCACGCTGGGCCTGGCCGATCAGTGTCCGGTTCTGAAGATCGCCACCGCCTACCCGCTGCCGCGCACACTGATTGACGATTTCGCCAAGCGCTGCGACCGCCTCATCGTCTTGGAAGAAACCGACGCGGCCGTCGAACTCCAGATCAGGTTGCCGATCCCGGTTTGGGGGCGCTTGACGGGTCACGTTCCTGCGCATGGCGAATTGACGCCGGGCGTGATCGAAAAACAGTTGGGCGCCGCTGCCATGGAAGCCGGGCTGTTGGTCCAGGGGCGCGCTAGCAGCCGCCTGGGAGGCGCGGTGGCCGAACTGGCACTGCCGATTCGCCGCCCAACCTTTTGCCCCGGTTGTGGCCATCGTGCCGCTTTTTACGCGCTCAGGCGCGCCTTTCCGGAGGCCATCTTTCCGGGCGACATTGGCTGCTACACCCTTGGCATGAACCAGGGCGCGGTGGACACGGTGCACGACATGGGTGCCTCCATTTCGATGGCATCGGGTTTCTACCACGCCTACGCCCAGGACGGCAAAACGCCGCCCATTTTTGCCACCATTGGCGACGGCACCTTCTTTCATTCCGGCGCTGCCGGCCTGGAGAATGCCGTCTACAACGGTGCGCGCTTTGTCTTGTTGGTACTGGACAACGGCACCACCGGAATGACCGGCATGCAGCCGACCCCGGAATTTGGCAAGACCGCTGATGGTCATACCGGATCAGCGGTTCAACTGGAGCCGCTGATCCGAGGTTGCGGTATCAACTACCTGGTGCATGCCGATCCGCACGACCTGGCCAGCTTTCACCGCACTCTCCTGGACGCGCTCGAATACACCCGTGCAGAACAGGGCGGCGTCGCCGTTGTACTGACACGCTACGCCTGCGTCGCCCAGCACAAGGGACTCGGGCCGAACAAGGTGGCGGTTCCGGTTGAGGTGCGTCATGGGCCGGTTCCGCGCTCGGCGGGCGTCGCGACCGCCCTTGATGCGTCGTGGATGCCGCGCCACCAGGACCGCCTGTCACCCTGTTCCGAAGCCTGCCCGGCGGGCAACGACATAGAACGTCTGATGACGCTCGCAGCACAAGATCGCTGGCAAGAGGCGGCGCACATGCTGTACGAGGAACACCCGTTTCCGTCCACGCTAGGCCGTGTCTGCCCGCATCCCTGCGAAAGTCACTGTAACCGCGGCGTACACGACAGTGCGTTGTCCATTAACGCCATTGAGCGCATGGCCGGCGACCGGGGGCGCAACGCCGCGTCTTTCGCCAAACGAGGAACAGCACTGGGCAAGCAGGTGGCGGTGGTCGGCGCCGGACCTGCCGGACTGAGCGCTGCATATCAGCTCGCACGGCTGGGCTATGGCGTCGACCTCTATGAGGCCCTGCCGGAGATTGGCGGTATGCTGCGCTGGGCTATCACCGAATACCGTCTGCCCACCAGCGTGCTGCATCGCGAGTTGGAGGTCTTCAAGGCACTTGGAATCCATGTGCACACCGGCGTGCGCCTGGGAGCCAACCTGGCGTGGTCCGAACTAGATCGTTTTGACGCCGTCTACCTGGCCACCGGCGCATGGAAGCAAAGGCGCCTCAAGATCGCCGGAGAAGAACGCACCGAGGTGATCAGCGGGCTCGACTATCTGCAGCAGATGCGCGCCGGCCAGCCCGCTGTGCTGGGTCCGCGCGTGGCCGTCATCGGCGGTGGCAATACAGCAGTGGACGCGGCCCGCACGGCCCGGCGTCAGGGCGCGACGGTCGACGTTTATTACGACGTATTGCTGGCGATACCGGAAGAAGTGCGCGCCGCGGCGCAGGAAGGAATCACGTTTCATGCAGCGCTGGTGCCGGTCGGTTTCGAACCCGGCGAAACCAGCCGACTCAAGCTGCTGCTGCGCGACCTGACACAGTCCCCTCCGGTGCAGACCCCGATAGCAACACCGTTTCACACAGCAAGCCAGGAGGCCGACAACGTCCTGGTCTGCATTGGTGGCGATGCCGATCTAACCTACCTGAGCGAGCCGGGTCTGGTGGCTCAGGGGCGCCTCGACGCCGACTCCTGGGGGCGCACCAGCCAGGCGCGCATCTTCGCTGGTGGCGACGCCTCCAGCAACGGAGTCGGAACGGTCGTGGGTGCAGTCAACTCTGGCAAGCGCGGCGCCTTGGCCATTCACGAGCGTCTGAGCGGTGTAGCACTCAACACACCCATCCTGCAATTGGCGGATGGCCCCGGCATTGCACGCGCCAAACTCCCGGACGCCGGCGTCGCACGCTCGCACCACGCCACACCCGTCGCTGGGTCGGAAGCCATCAAATTGCAGTTCTTCAGCAAGATCGCCCGTGCTGAAACACCGCATCGTGCGGCCAGCGACTCGATCTGGAATTTCGACGAAGTCAATCTGGGGCTCAGCACCAAGGCAGCCACAGCAGAGGCAGGCGAGCGCTGCTTCCACTGCGGCGTCTGCACCCACTGCGACATCTGCGTTAACGTCTGTCCGACCGCTGCCATCACCGAGGTGGACGGCCACTACCAGATCGATGCCGCCAAGTGCACCGCCTGCCGCGTGTGTGAAGTGCAGTGCCCGCGTGGCGCCATCAGCATGCCTGCCACTGGCGTCTGCATCGCCTGCGGTTATTGCACTACCTGGTTCGAATGCCCGTCGCTACAGCGCCGCGCCGACGGCCTGGTAGACATCGATCGGCGCACCTGCATTGACTGCGGCATCTGCATTCAAGTCTGCGCGCAGGGTGCCATACAGCCGCGCGCCAGCGCATCGAGCGGGAGCCCGGCATGAGATCGCAGGCCATCATCGCCGGCGTGGGTGGCCAGGGCGTTCTCTTCACGACCAAGGTATTTATCGAAATGGCACGGCGCAAAGCTGTGCCGGTGTTAGGGTCACAGACATTCGGCATGGCCCAGCGCGGCGGCTCGGTGATGACCCATCTGAAGATCGGTGATTTCAGCAGTCCAATGGTTGTTGAAGGGGATGCTGACCTGCTGATCGGACTCGACTGCATGGAATCCCACCGTGCCCTGCCCTATCTGCGTTCCCGGCAGGGCGGCCGAGGTGCCATGTGCGTAGTCAACACTTCCGATGCACAAGCCTTTCCCGACCCCCGAGTGGCTGAACTGCTGAGCGAGATGGAGGTAACCGTTCATACCTGCGATGCCGACGCCGTGGCGCTGCGGATGCACAGCCCGATGGTGGCCAACCTGGTGCTGCTTGGCTTCGCTTCGACCCGGCCAGACTTTCTCTTCACCTATACGGAGGTCAGGCAGGCTACTGAGGCGCTGAGCGGCGCAGCCCAGCGCGGCGCCAATCTGGAAGCTCTGGAGCGCGGTCGCGCCCTCATGTTCTAAAGGCTAGTGCGCAAGTTCCAGTTGTCCGCGGACAACGACATCGCGCAAGCGACGGCGACGCGTAGCGCCCGCAACCATGATCAAGCCAGCAAGCATCAACGCGTAGGTCTCTGGCTCCGGCACAGCGGCGACATTGCCGGTAAATGCAACGTCATTGACTTGACCCATACCGTTCCAGCCGGCCACCACCACCTGACCACTGATCAAACCGCCAATCGGCGTATTGAATTGAGCCAGCGGGGCCAGAAAGGACGCAAAGACGCTGCTGGCAAACGTGACCTGCGTAGCCTCCGGCAGATTGAACAGAACATGACCGCCCATGAAGTTATCGTAGCCATGCTGCCCGAAGTTGATGCTCTGCCCGTGCACATTGAGGATGACGGTGGTATTGGCGCCCAGGTTGTCCAACTGCAAATTCTTGGCAACGTCCGAGCTTGCCAAGTCAAACACTGCCAGGTCTGCACCCTTGGCGTCAAAGAACAAGGTTCCACCCCAAGGATTGGTGCCAACACCACTGTTGGCCAGGCTGTCAAAACTCTGTGACA
>JBAXOZ010000128.1:0-7336 GCA_037132975.1 Comamonadaceae bacterium | reverse complement strand
GCACTCGGGGGCGATGCTCAAAAAGTGTTCACGGTGTCGTTCGCTTTTGATGTAGTCCAGGCTGACCACAACGATGGGGTAATGGTCGAACAGACCCACCCCATGGGGCAAATCACGTTCCACGCGGCTGGCACTGGCGGAAGTGAGCGCAATGGCCTGCATGTTGAAGCGGCTTAGCAACTCCGCTTGCCACTGTTCCACCAGATGCGGCGGGCACAGCACAGCCAGGCGGCTGACTTCGCCACGGTCCATCAACTCGCGCGCGATCAGGCCGGCCTCCACGGTCTTGCCGACGCCGACGTCATCGGCGATCAGCAGGCGCACGGTGCTGAGGCGCAAAGCCATGAGCAAGGGTACCAACTGGTATGCACGCGGCTCAACGGCAATGTTGCCGAACGAGCGGAATGGCCCACCGCCAGCGCGCAACTTCAAGCGCAATGCATCACGCAAGAGCAAGGCGGCGGCATGGTTGCCAGCTTGATCGGGATTAGGCCAGGCAAAGGTGGCCGGCTCGACAGGGGCAAACTCCAGCTCAGGGATCAGGGTGATGATGTCTTCATCCGCTCCGCCCAGGGGACGCAAGCGCAGCAGGCTGCTGCCTTCGTTTTGCCGGTTGTCTGAGGCTTGCACCACCCACTCGCGGTTGCGGGCACGCACCAGGTTGCCGGGGTGGAAGTCGTGGGTGGCAGTTGTCATTGGAGCGTGATGTAGGTGAGTTGTCGGTGGTGCTTGATGGAAAGCAGAACGACTTCGGTGTCTGAATGGGCGTAGAGAACGACGTGCGATCCAATCACGTATTCGCGCAAATGGGGCAAGCCGGCCGACTGTGCCAACTGTTGCACCGCTGCCAGACGCAAGCTGGCCTGCGCCGAGTTCGGCTTCATGAAACGCGCGGGGCGACCACTGGCAGGCGACCAGGCCAGGAGCGTTTTCATCTCGCGCAAATCACGTTTGAGCTGGGCAAGCCGTGCTGGCGCACTGATAGCGTCTTGCTCCACCATAAAAGCATGGACTGCCAGCAGGCAGGCAGCGAAATGGGGGGCAGCGCCGACCTGCGCACTGACACGCCTGTTGACCGACCGCGCCATCAGTTTGCGAGCAACTGGTCGAGTTCAGCCGAAGACATGCGTTTGCCGGCGATCACCTGGCCCAGAGCGGTTTCGGCCTCGGTCAGCAGAACCAGGCCCGCGTGCTCGAGCTCCAGGGCATGGTAGTAGTCGAGCTTTTTCGCATCCACCAACGCGACGTAACTGGAGCCGTTTTTGGTGAGAACCTTCTCGGCACCGCTTCCAACCACGTCTTCGGCCAATTCGGTGAGGCGGGCTCGCGCCTCGCTGATGGGAATGATGTCACTGGCGCGCAAAGTCATAACCGCACTCCTTAATGTATTTGTTAACGTTTATTGTATTCCTCGAAGACGATTTTCAGGTCACGCCATCAAAAATTTGCGGGTACTGGTGAAACTGGGCTACCCATTTTGAGGGGGCTGACATGTCAATCACCGTGAAGCCTTTGTCGAGCAACGCCGCAGCCTCCGCGGGAGTCGGTGTGGCGAGAACCACTGCAGTGCGCGTTGACTTGTACAAGCCAGCGACAGTGAGAGTCCCTCCCAAAGCGGGCGCCTGGTACTGGTCTGGGGGCTGAAATCCACCAGCCAGCAAGGTTTTGCGCCAGTTTTCAAACATCTCATCACCCTGGTCCTGAGAGGCAATGTCCGGCACCGAGGGGCTGTCTTGTTGGGTCACCGCACCGGCCGATGTGACCTGAGCATTGGCCAAAGCCACCAGCATCTCAATGGCCTGTGTGTTTCGGCGGTTGATGTGGTCGTGGTCTGGCTGGTTGAAATACGATAACAAACACTGGTAGCAACCGGCCTCGCAAATGCTGTGCCCGTCGGAGGTTTTTTGCTCCAGTGCGGGTAAGTCATCCACCGACCAGGGTCCCACGGGGTCCCTGTAATGCATCACGCGCAGGGCAGCCGCAGCTACTTGGGCCATGGCCTGTGGCTCGGTGGCCAAACGGGTCAACACGCCGGCACCACCTTCAGCCGCTTCGTAAAACAACAGGGCCTGGCGTTCATCCTGTTTGGGCAAAGGCTCTGCCACCAACTCGGACTCTTCGATCTGGAAGGTCATTTCAATGCCGCGCTTGAGGGCTGCTTGCAGAGTGGCCATGGCTTCCAGATCCAGCGGCACTGTCGGCGCCAGGATGAGGATGTTGCGGTGGTCCTCCACAAACGGGACGATTTGCTGGTTGGGCACTTTGTCGAGCAAATCGTCACTGCTGGAGCTGTCATCGGTGGCACCAGGCTCGTCTTTTTTGCTCCATTGCCCAGTGATGGGGTTGATGTAAAAGCCCAATTGTTCTTTGTCTTTGCGTCGGCGCCAACCGCGATTGATGCGCCAAATTTGGGCGGCTGGGGAATACGTCAAAGCAGCCAGGGCGGGGGCATCGTCACCGCTGCCACTGCTGATGATGGACTTGTGCTGAGAGATCTTTCCATCTGGCCCAGGAAGAAACCGATACGTGGTTTGCAACTCAAAGCCCTGCCGTTGGCGGTCTTCGTCGTTGATGGAGATGCGCTCCACAGGAATGGTTTCAACCGTCTCAATCCGGTAGAGGTTTCGGACCCAATCGTGGTCAGTGAGCAATGCGCCGCAGTTTTCGCAGCAATTTTGGTGCGGCTCAGTGCCGTCTTCCTCGCCCATGTGGGCGTAACCGCACTGGCTGCACACACGGCTTGCCACAGTGGCAAGCTTGCTGTTGCCTGAAATGTGGTCTGCCGAGCCTACGTTGAGCTTGGCGCGCACCACCCGGTACATGCGCCCCTGGTGGTAGATCAGGCTGCGAGGGCCGAACTCGGACAGCGCCAAAAAGCGAGGACGGCTGACCATGCTGCCTTCGTCATCCTTGCCTTTTGCCGAAGTGCCGCCTTTGGCTGGAATCCACGCCATGAGGGGCAATCGCGGAAAGTTGTAACCGGGCAGGAAGCCCTGGCTGGCAAGGTACCTGTAGGTGTAGAAGTCTGAGTTCTGACCGTTGCCCGATTTGAGCAAAACGCTGTACTGCCGGGCGGCATCACCGTAACGGCGCTGGGCATTCTGTTTTTCAGCGTGGGAGGTGGTGTAGCTCTTGACCACCTGGTCGGCCATGTCCATCTGCTTGCGCGTGGCATCGACCAAGGCGCGCCAACGCTCAAACGCGGCATTGAAATCCTTGCCTGCCCTCTCAATGGTGTTGGAGACATGGTCTGCAGTGAACCAAGGGCTGTTGCTGAGCACCGAGGCCAGTTGAGCCACAAAACCTTGGGAGCTTTGCAAGGCACGGGCCGTGACCTCCGGAGCAAGCAGCTTGTCTCGCAACGCAGGCTGCAGGGGCTTGTCCGGCTGCTCCAGATCCAGCAAAGGAGCAATGCTGGTGTCCAACTGCACTTGGGCCGAAGCAAGCCACACCGCGTGGAGGTGGCTTTCAATCAGATCGCGGTTGGCCAAGTCCAATGTGGGGGGTTTGACGATGCCGTGAACCATCTCGGTGGCGTGGTGGAAAAACCATTGGTCGTGCGGGCTGAGCGCCGCGCAGTACGTGATGACCAGTGCCTGCTGCCCTGAGCGCCCCGCCCGGCCGCTGCGCTGGGCGTAGTTGGCCGGTGTCGGTGGGACGTTGCGCAGGTACACCGTGTTGAGCGCCGAAATGTCGACACCCAACTCCATCGTGGGCGAACAGAACATGACTGGCAGGCGCTCCAGCGGGGCCTCATGCGCAGGGTTGTCAAGCCAATCTTTGCGGTCTTTTTCGGTATATCGGAAGCGCTGCTCCAGCAGTTGGCGCCGGGCGGAATCCACTTGTGCGGTGTGCTCTTGGGCCTCGAAGTCGAACAGCGGGTGTCCTTGCTGACGCAGGGTCTGCGCCACGGCCTGGTAAAGGTTGCGGAAGAATTGGTTGTGCTTGCCGTCTTGCACCGCTTGCGATTCGTCAACCAGCAGCCAGTCCATGGATGAGGCATTGAGCCGCCAGCCAATCACTTGGCTGTCCACATCAAACTTCTGGACGTAGCCGTAATTGGAGGCAGCCTGGAGCAACTGCTCCATGAGCTCGACCCACTGTGGGTCTTTCCAGCCAACCACCTGCCCGGCTGCGGCACTGTCTTTCCAGAAAGAGGCAGCCTTGAGATCTTTCAGCAGGCGAGACCGGGACCCGCCGGGAACCAGGTCAACGCGAGGTTTGCCCTTGTATTCGGGGCGTTTGGTGAGAATCAGGTACTTGCTGGTTTCCAGGTTTTCGTCAGAGGCAAAAGCCCAGCGCTCATTCAGGTACTGGTGCGCTGTGGTCTTCGCCTTGTCTTGCTCCACTGCATCCAGGTACCGGGTTTCAAGGCAAAGGCTGCGGCGCATGCTGTCAAACAACATTCGAGCAAGCACGGTGCGCTGTGCAGAAGCGATTTTGGACAGGACGGGGTAGCCGTTGAACAGGGATGCTTCCGCCGAGAACTCATCAATTCCGCGGTAGGCAATGGAAAGCAGATTCAGCTGGTCCAAATTGGGGTTATTGAAACGCCAGCCGCGGCGCAGGTCACGCAAGAGGCGGTAGCCAATGATAAAGCGCAGGGTGCGTTGAGCATCCTGGCGTGCTAGGCCCATCAGTTTGGGCGTGCGCAGGTATTCGGCCAGGGTGCCGAAGTCCGTCTTGTCAAAACCCAGTGCCTTGAAAACAGCATCGGCCAGGGTCTCTTCCGTCAAAACACCCTGGTTGTTTTGCAAAGCACCAATAAGGGCAGATCGCAGGGTGAGCAAAAACACGAAGTCATTGAAGTGCCCAGCCTGCAAGGCGGCATCCTGCCGGTTGTCTGTGAACCCCAAAAGCTTGCGCGGATCAGGTTGGTCCGACGGCATGTCTTTCACATCGAACAGCTGGCGGATGGCGCTGAGCGTGAGGATGGTGGTGGCAGACGAGCGCCCCTCACCCGACAAGCTGGCCAGGCGGTTCATGTCTTTGCCATGGACCTCATGGGTCTGGCCACAGCAAATGCAAAAGCGAAACTTACCTGGGATGTACCAGTAAGTCTCACCGCTGCCCTGCCAGCCTTGCGGGCTGACCTGCACGTCTTCGGGGACATGGTTTCTGAAGGTGCTTTTGACTTTCGGCTCGGCCTTGGTGAGGTCCAGCCAGGATTCGGGCAAATCCTCAATGCTCCCTTTGTACGACTGCATCAGGTTCGACGGACACAAAAAGCCATAACGTGCGTTGTCATCGTCGTCGCCCGAGATGTCGTCAATCTCACGGGGGGTGTACTCCTGAGCAGCCTGGCCTGAGCGCCACACGGGGTGGTACTCCTGTCCGCAATCACGGCAGAAGTGGACCGGGTACAGCTGTGCACCCTCCTCTTGCCGGCCAGGTGCAAAGCGCTGAGCATCCAATGTGATGTGCCGCACGCCAGCCGCTTCCAGCGTGGCGAGCACCTTGCCAGGGCCACTGATGAATTGGTGCAATTTGAAAGCAAAAGGGGCACGGCCCTGCGGTGTCTTGACATCGTTGGCCGCCACCAAGAATCGCTGCAAGCCCGCCATGGCTTCATCAGAGGTGCATTGCGCATCCGTGGCCAACAGACTGGCAGAATCTTTCAGCGTGATGGGTTTTGCGCGCCTGGGGGGCTCATCGGCCGGCAACTCAATGCCCAGGGTGAGCTCCACCCAAATGGCCAGAGCGTCGTCGCTGAAAACTCCAAAGTCAGCCCATGAATGCGTTTCTTTCAACAGCACGGACTTCAGCAGCGGCTTGACGGCCTGTACATCCTTGGCAGGGTTGGTGACGCGTTGAAGCGTTTCGCCAATCACATCGTTTTCTGTGATGGAGGCCCCGAACAGCAAACTAGCGACGCCGGCAACTGTTTGGTTGCGGTCGGCTTGCGTGCCCGTTGAGGACATGGTGGCCGATGTGCCAATGCATACCAGTTGATCCGCCTTGAGCCGTTCACGCAATCGGCGCACCAGCAGCGCCACATCAGCTCCCTGACGGCCACGGTACGTGTGCAGTTCATCCAGCACTAGAAATTCGAGCCCCTGACAGTGCTCGACAACCTGACGATCAATCTCTTCGAAGCGGGTAAGAATCAGCTCAGCCATCATGAAGTTCGTGAGCAGGATGTCGGGCGGATTGTTGGCAATCTCTTGTCGGTCTGCCGCGCTCTCCTGGCCGGTGTAACGCGCCACCGTGAAGGGTGCATCGCCATCGGCGTAGCCATGCAAAAACTTGTCGAGCTCCTCAAGCTGTGAATTGGCAAGGGCATTCATCGGATAAACCACGATCGCCCTGGTGCGCTTCTGAGGATCGGCCGCCTTGGCTTTGACGATGCGGTCAACAATGGGGATGAAAAACGACAGCGATTTGCCGCTGCCCGTGCCAGTGGTGACGACGAAACTTTGCTGGTTCTGTGCCTTGGCCAGGGCTTGCAACTGGTGCACGTACAGGTGCAGCTCTGCCGACTTTCCTTCGGTCTTACCAGCCTGGAAGATATGCGCGCAATCCGGATGCAGCACCCCGTCTTTTGCAAGCTGCTGAACGGTGCCGCTGCGCTTGTAGTTGGGGTTGATCTGGATCAGTGGCTCAGGCCAGTAACGGCCACGGGCATATTCCTCTTCGACTTTGACCAGAATGTCGGGTGCTGCAACCTTGGAAAAGCTGCGCGAAAACGAGCTGTACTCGCCGATGAGGCGGTTGCGAAAGTCGAAAACGTCATCCATGCACAAGTCCCTGAGATGAAGGCCGACACTCATGTGTCAAAAGCCCGTCAAATTTGTATGATTTGCCGTAACTGTAACGTCAACACTCGACACCTCTTCAAAAGTCAAGCAAAGCGCGACGCGGCAGTTGGACTGGGGTCTCGGGGCAACGCCCTGAGCAGGGGGCCGATGCCAAGTTTTTTGCGCCGCAGAAAACGTGGGCACAAGGCCCTTACCCTGCACAGTGAGTCTCTGCTATTCCCGCGCTGCTGGTGAATTGATTCGCCTGTCAGGGCGACTGTCGTTGGATTTTGGGTTGGCTGTCGATTCGTGTGTCGTCATCGGCGGCGTGAAATTGATTCGCCTGTCAGCGCGCCTGTCGCGCATGGTTATGTCGCCTGTCGTACCCCTGTCAACATGACTTGCAGGATCATCCGTGGTGGTTTTCAGAGAAAGCAATTGCCAAACTACTTGGCGTCGCCAGACTTGCCATAAAGTGCAATTGGACGGCGGCATCTCCATTTCCGTAACATTTGGCTATCAGCAACGCAGCACGAAGCATTCACTAGTTTATTGGCAAGCCAATTGCACAATTTTCGAGGTAAGTCGACCGTTTTTTT
>JBAXOZ010000127.1:0-7448 GCA_037132975.1 Comamonadaceae bacterium | reverse complement strand
GCGATATCAGTTCCCCATCAGCGTCTTCGGCCTGGATGGGGATGATCTTGCGGGAACCGGTGTCCTTGCTGTTCAAAAGTGATGTTTCCTGCGATCAGCAAAGACTGGCCGGCGCAGACTACTGGGCGGTGACCCCACCCTTGTTGGAAAGTCCCCAAACATAGGAGGCCAACACATGAATTTGCGCCTCGGTAAATTTGTCGCCCTGAGCCGGCATCTGGTTTGTCTTGCCATTGTTGATCATGGCAATGATATTCGCTTCGCCGCTACCGTGCAGCCAGACGCTCTGATTGGTCAGGTTACCGGAGCCGATCGCCTGCAACCCCTTGCCATCCGGACCGTGGCAAGCCGCACAAACCACGAATTTTTCTTTGCCAAGGGCGGCACGCACCGAATCGTGCGGACTGCCCGACAGGCTCAACACATACTGCGCGACGTTCTTCACATCGTCTGCCGTGCCGACAGCTGCTGCCATCGGAGGCATCATGCCGACACGTCCCTTGATGATGTTGTTCTTGATGTTCTCGGGTGCACCACCACCGAGCCAGAAATTGTCGGTCAGGTTCGGAATCCCCTTGTTGCCCCGCGCATCGGAACCATGGCATTGCGCGCAGTTGTTCATGAACAGGCGCTCACCGATGGCCATGGCCTTGGCATCCTTGGCAATGTCTTCGGGCTTCATCGCCGAAAACTTGGCGTACAGAGGTGCCGTTTCCGCATTGCCTTTATCTACTTCGGACTGATGCTGCCCGGTTGAAGTCCATCCCAGTTTGCCGTTGTAGGCTCCCAGACCAGGGTACATGGCGAGATAGACCAACGCAAAAACGATGGTAATCACAAACAACCAGGCCCACCAGCGCGGCAAGGGGTTGTTCATCTCCCGCAGGTCGCCATCCCAGACGTGACCCGTGGTGTTGTCGCTTGCCGTCATGGCCTTGGCCTTGCCAGTAAACCACAACAGTAGCAGACACGCCAAAATACTCACCAAGGTGATGCCGGCAACGTACACCGACCAAAAGTTACTTGTAAAGTCGCTCATATTATTTCCTTAGATTGCGCTGGGTCAGTCTTGCTCGAACGGGAGTTTGGCTGCCTGTTCAAAATCGGCGGTCTTGCGGCTGGAAAAAGTCCAGACAAGAATCCCGACAAACAGGACGAAGCTAACTACTGTGGCCAGTGAACGCAGGGAGTTGATATCAAATTCCATGAAGGTAAACCCCTTTTACTTCACCAAGGTTCCCAACACCTGAAGGTAGGCAATAACCGCCTCAATTTCCTTCTTGCCTTTGAGCTCTGCCACAGATTTCGCAATCTGGTCGTCGCTGTAAGGCACGCCTGCGGTACGCAACGCCTTCATATGAGCCGGCATCGAGGCGGCATCCACGTCGTCCTTGAGCAGCCAGGGATAAGCCGGCATATTGGACTCGGGCACCACGTCGCGCGGATTGTTCATGTGATCACGATGCCACTGGTCGCTGTACTTGCCCCCGACCCGTTGCAGGTCCGGACCGGTGCGCTTGCTGCCCCACTGAAACGGGTGGTCATAGACAAATTCGCCAGCCACTGAATAATGTCCATAACGAAGTGTTTCCGCACGGAACGGGCGAATCATCTGCGAGTGGCAGTTGTAGCAGCCTTCGCGCGTATAGATGTCGCGCCCCGCCAACTGCAGGGCCGTGTAGGGTTGCAGACCCTTGACCGGCTCGGTCGTGGACTTCTGGAAGAACAGCGGAACAATTTCCACCAAGCCACCAAACAGCAGCACCACCAGAATCAGGACGATCATCAGGAAGTTGCTGGTTTCAATCTTTTCGTGCGACAGTCCGCCGCTTGTATTGTTATTTGCCATGGTATTTTTCCTTTTCAGGCGTGGGCAACAGCGGCCGGAATGGTCACGGTGACGGAGCGGCCGGTGGTCGCTGTCTTCAGTACGTTCCAGAGCATGATCAACATGCCACCAAGGTACAGCAGACCACCACAGAGGCGCAGCACATAGAACGGGAAGGTGGCCTTGACCGACTCCACAAAGGTATAGGTCAGCGTACCGTCGGCGTTGACAGCACGCCACATCAGACCTTGCATCACCCCGGCGATCCACATGGCAGCGATGTAGATCACGATGCCGATCGTTGCAGTCCAGAAGTGCACTTCAACAGCCTTCATGCTGTACATCTGCTTTTGCCCAAACAGGCGCGGAATCAGGTAGTACATGCAACCCATGGTGACCAGACCCACCCAACCCAAGGCGCCTGAGTGCACATGACCCACGGTCCAGTCGGTGTAATGCGACAAGGCATTGACGGTCTTGATCGACATCATCGGACCTTCAAAGGTGGACATGCCATAAAAGGACAGGGAGACGATCAGGAAACGCAGAATCGGATCGTCGCGCAGCTTGTGCCAGGCGCCCGACAGGGTCATGATGCCGTTGATCATGCCGCCCCAGCTCGGTGCCAGCAGGATCAGCGAAAAGACCATACCCACAGACTGCGTCCAATCCGGCAACGCGGTGTAGTGCAGATGGTGCGGACCGGCCCACATGTAAGTGAAGATCAGCGCCCAGAAGTGGACGATCGACAGCCGATAGGAGTAGACAGGCCGCTCAGCCTGCTTCGGAACAAAGTAGTACATCATCCCAAGAAAGCCCGCCGTCAGGAAGAAGCCCACCGCGTTGTGGCCGTACCACCACTGAATCATGGCATCCTGCACGCCAGCGTAGACCGAGTAGGACTTCATGAAGCCCGCCGGAATCTCGGCGCTGTTGACCAGGTGCAGCAAGGCCACCGCGATGATCATGGCGCCAAAAAACCAGTTCGCCACATAGATGTGACGGACTTTGCGGGTGCCGATGGTGCCAAAGAAGACGATGGCAAAAGAGACCCAGACCAGCGTGATCAGAATGTCAATCGGCCATTCCAGTTCGGCGTATTCCTTACCCGAAGTGAAACCGAGCGGCAGCGAGATCGCGGCCGAAAGAATGATCAATTGCCAGCCCCAGAAGGTAAAGGCCGCCAGTTTGTCGCTGAACAAACGCACCTGACAGGTGCGCTGGGCGACGTAGTAAGCCGTGGCAAACAAGCCGCAACCACCAAACGCGAAAATAACCGCATTGGTGTGCAGCGGGCGTAGCCGGCCATAGGTGAGCCACGGAATACCGAAGTTGAGTTCGGGCCAGGTCAACTGGGCAGCGATGATGACGCCGACCAGCATGCCCACCACGCCCCAGACCACGGTCATGATGGCAAACTGCCTGACGACCTTGTCGTTGTAGCTTGTTGCTAGCGAATTGGGAAATATCATTTACACCTCTTCTTAGTTGGATCGGGCAAAGTTTCGCACGGCTTAAGGGAATTCCACGTGATTCACGTCAAATTCCTGGAGTTTTTTCATGAATCCTTAAGAATTCGCTCGCCCTCTGCCTCAATGTCATCAAACTGCCCCCGGTGGATGGCCCACCAAAGCCCGGCCAGGATGAAAAAGACAAGAACAACGGACAAGGGAATCAGCAAATAGAGAATATCCACAATGAGCTTTCTGCTACGCAGCAATGGTCGCCAGTCGCAGCGCATTGAGCACGACCAGCAAAGAACTCAGGGCCATGCCCAGGCCGGCCAGCCATGCTGGCAGCCAGCCGACTACCGCCAGAGGAACGCAAACCGCGTTGTAAGCAGCAGCCCACCAGAGATTCTGGCGCACCACACGCAAAGTGCGGCGCGCCACCTGAAAACTGGTGGCGACGGCCTCGATCTGATCGCCCAGCACGACGAAATCGGCTTGCGCCTGAGCCAAAGGAGCGGCGCGTCCAAAGGCAAATGAAACGTGGGCGCCGGCCAGTACCGGGCCGTCGTTGAGCCCATCTCCCACCACCGCCACCCGCTTGCCGCGCCGCTGGGCCAGCCGCAGGAATTCGAGCTTGTCCAGCGGTGAACAAAGACCTTGAAATTCAGTGATGCCAACCTGCGCTGCAACCCGCCCTGCCGCCAGTGCTCCATCGCCCGACAACAAGCAAACCCTGATCCCGGCGCGCTGCAGCGCAGCAACCGCCTGCCTGGCATCCGGGCGCAGGTCCTCTTGAAGCTCAAACGTTGCTAGCCATCCCTGTTCATCACTCAAATGTGCTTGCAAAAATTCGGATGGGGCGACTTCCATTCCACAGAACTCCGCCGAACCCAGCCGAATCTCTGACTCCTTGAGCGGTGCGTCACTGTTGATGACCCAACCCCGCACACCAGCGCCGGCGACTTCCTGCACCGCCCGCGCCGTCCAGTCGGCGGCATCGCCCTGCTGCGCCGCCACCCGCAAGGCTCTGGAGATCGGATGCAGTGAGTACTGGGCAAGCGCTGCCGCCATGGCCAGCACCTGCGTCCGCGCGACTCCGTCAC
This sequence comes from Comamonadaceae bacterium, assembly GCA_037132975.1. Classification (GTDB taxonomy): domain Bacteria; phylum Pseudomonadota; class Gammaproteobacteria; order Burkholderiales; family Burkholderiaceae_C; genus Rhodoferax. The sequence goes on along the minus strand of JBAXOZ010000127.1, from coordinate 3,066 downwards.
GCACCCGGGTGGAGGCCAAAACCATCGCGTCGCGCGTCAGGGTTCCGGTCTTGTCGAACAGCACGGTGTCGATGCCGGCCAGGGCCTCAAAGGCTTCCAGCCTGCGTACCAGCACACCCCGGCGCGCCAGGGCACCGGCCGCCGCCAGCATGGCCGCAGGTGTTGCCAGCGACAAGGCGCACGGACAGGTAACCACCAGCACCGCGACAGCGACCATCAGCGCATGCCCGGGGTCGCGTCCCCACCAGAACGCGCAGGCGAACCCCGCTCCCAGCAGCACCGCAATCAGGAAAGGCTTGGCAATCCGGTCAGCCAGTCGCGCCAGCGCCGGCTTGCTGGTGGAGGCCGTCTGCATCAAAGCAACAATTTGTGCAAAACGCGTCTGCTCGGCGGTCTGCTTTACCTCGACCTGAACCGGACTCGACAGGTTGTGACTGCCGGCAATCACGCTACTGCCGACACCCCGCGCTACTGGCCGCGATTCACCGGTCAACAAGGCCTCGTCGACCATAGTCTGCCCTTGCAGCACCAGACCGTCCGCCGGAAAGGTCTCGCCGGGCAGGATGCGAACAAGATCCGCAACCCGCAGACGGCGCACCGGCACGCGCTCGTCACTGCCATCATCTTTCTGGCGCAGCACGCTGTCAGGCAGGCGATTCATCAGCGCTTCAAGCGCGCCAGCGGTTCGGTCACGCAGCCGCAACTCCAGCCAGCGCCCAGAAAGCAGGAAAAAGACAAACATGGTCAGCGAATCAAAATAGACTTCGCGGCCAAAGTGGCCCTGTGGATCAAAGGTACCCGCCGTGCTGACGACGAAGGTGATCAGCATGCCAAGTGCCACCGGCAAATCCATGCTGACGCGCCGGCGCAGCACGTCAGCCATGGCATTGCGAAAAAAAGGACCGCAGGAAAACAGGATCACTGGCAGCGTCAATACCCAGGACGCCCAACGCAGCAGTTGCTCCATTTCGGTGGTCAAATCTCCCGGCGCCGCGATGTAGGCCGGATAGGCATACATCATCACCTGCATCATGCACAAGCCGGCGACCGCCAGACGCCACAGCGCCTTGCGCCCTTCGCTTAGTCGCTGTTCCCGGGCAAAGGCGTCGTTGGCGGGCACAGGGCGATAGCCAGCAAGTTGCACTGCTCGCATCCAGGCAGAAGGTTGAACCGAGTCCGCTGACCAGAGGACACGAGCCCGGTGACTTCCCGCACTCACTGTGGCCTGCATCACGCCCGGCACGCTCAGCAGTGCCGCCTCGATGGTGAGCGCGCAGGCGGCGCAATGCATACCTTCGATCAGCAGGTTGGACTCCCAGCACTGCGCACGACTCGCATCCGGCCGGCTGAAAGCCGACCATTCCTGTGGATCGTCAAGTAGCGAATACAGTTCCCCGCCGGCACCTAGGGCAGCCGCATCGAACGGGAGAATGGTTCGCGCAATGTCGCTGATTTTGGGTGCCGCCGGAGTGACGTCAGGACTTGCAGTAGACATAGGATCCAAGTGTGCGCGGGTATGCATTCAGTTTAACTGACCAATATCAAGTACTCCGCCAGCGATCAGAGTAAGCTGCAGATTGCAACTCAACAGGAGAATGTCATGTACGAGAAGATTCTTGTCGCCACCGATGGTTCGCCATTGTCGAAGAAGGCGGTGGCCAGCGCCATCTCACTGGCAGCGTTGACGGGCGCAGAGCTGGTGGCATTGAAGGTTATTCCGCGTTACCCGCAAAGCTATTTTGAGGGTGGCTTGGCGCTGCAGGCCGCCGAGGTCAGCCGAGTCGAAAAACAATGGGCCGAGGATGCACAGGCCATCGTTGATGCAGTCCAAAAGGCGGCACTGGCAAAAGGAGTGAAAGCCAAGGCGCTGACCGTCAAATCCGACCTCATATCGGACGCCGTGATCGCCGCAGCGAAAAAGCACAAATGCGACCTGATCGTGATGGCCTCTCATGGTCGACGCGGCATCAAGAGACTGCTGCTGGGCAGTGAAACGCAGCAAGTGCTGACGCACTCGCACGTACCGGTCCTGGTACTGCGTTAGTCGGCGCTGGCGCTAGCGCGGCGGGTCACTGCGGTACTGCGTGCGCAGCAGATTTTTTTGCACCTTGCCCATCGCGTTGCGTGGTAGCTCATCGACCACGTAACAGCGCTTGGGGATCTTGAAGTTGGCGAGCATGGACTTCAGGCTGACGATGATTGCTGCGGGGTCCAACACAGCCCCCGGTTTGGCAATCACCACCGCCACGCCAACTTCGCCAAAATCCGCATCTTCGACACCCACCACCGCACTTTCGGCAACCCCCGGCAACTCGTTGATATAGCCCTCGATCTCGGCCGGATACACGTTGTAGCCACCACTGATGATCAGGTCCTTGCTGCGACCGACGATGCTGACATAGCCCTGTTCGTCGATCCTGCCTACATCTCCGGTTCGAAAGTACCCGTCCGCCGTGAAATCCTCCGCCGTCTTTTCCGGCATGCGCCAGTAGCCTTTGAACACGTTGGCCCCTTTGACCTCGATACCGCCAATTTGACCCACGGGTAGCGAACGACCTTGTTCGTCACACACACGCAGACTGACGCCCGGCAAAGGAAGACCGACGGTGCCGCCCCGGCGCAAGGCAGGATCGCCGAAATACGGATTGGAAGTGAGCATGACGGTCTCGCTCATACCGTAGCGCTCCAGAATCGTATGGCCGGTCCTGTGCTGCCATTGACTGAACGTTTCGATCAGCAGGGGGGCTGAGCCGGCGATGAAAAGTCGCATATGGCGCGTTGCGGCCTTGTCCAGGCCGCTTTCTGCCAACAACCTGACATAGAGCGTTGGTACGCCCATGAAAACGGTGGCGCGTGGCAAGCGTTCGATCACCCACTTTGGATCAAATTTGCTCAGCCAGAGCATCTTGCTGCCACTCAGAAGCGCGCCGTGAATCGCGACAAACAAACCGTGCACATGAAAGATCGGCAAAGCATGAATCAGGACATCGGCGCCCTCCTCCTGGCTGCGCCAGCCCCAGAAATCCTTCAATACTCGGGCATTGCTCAGCAGGTTGCCATGCGTCA
>JBAXOZ010000126.1:0-7569 GCA_037132975.1 Comamonadaceae bacterium | reverse complement strand
AATGCCGCAGCCTCGCACATGGCCGAGCAGGACGATGTGCACAACGGCTCGGTGTTTCACCCGGCAACGGTGGTGTTTCCGGCAGCGCTGGCGGTGGCGCAGGCGATCGGCGCCAGTGGCCAGCAGTTATTGACGGCTGCGGTTGCGGGCTACGAGGTGGGCATTCGCGTTGGCGAATTTCTGGGCCGCTCACATTACAAGGTGTTTCATACCACGGGCACGGCCGGTACGTTGGCCGCGGCAGCCGCTGTGGGTAATCTGCTCGGACTGGACGCACAGCAGATGCAGCACGCCTTCGGCTCTGCGGGAACCCAGTCGGCTGGCCTGTGGGAGTTCTTGCGCACGGCCGCGGACAGCAAGCAGCTGCACACCGCGCATGCGGCGGCCGCCGGACTGATGGCGGCCTACCTGGCCAAGGAGGGTTTCACCGGTGCGGCGCAAATTTTCGAGGGGCCGCAAGGCATGGCTGCGGGCATGTCCAGCGACGCCGATCCGGCGAAGTTGACCGACGGTCTGGGCGGACGCTGGGCCACAGCCGAAACCTCGTTCAAGTACTACGCCTGTTGCCGCCATACGCATCCGGCGGCCGACGCGCTGTTGCAGGTCATGCAGGCGCATCAGCTTCAGCCAGCCGATTTGGCGCGCGTGATCACACACGTGCACCAGGGCGCCATCGATGTGCTCGGGCCAGTGCGTGATCCGAGCACAGTGCATCAGAGCAAGTTTTCCATGGGCACGACGCTGGCGCTGGCCGCGCGCTTCGGCCATGCCGGTTTGACCGAGTTTGAGCAGCATTTCTTGGATGAATCCACCAAGGCACTGCGCGATCGGGTCGAGATGGCGCTCGATGCCGAGGTTGATGCCGCCTACCCGCAGCGCTGGATCGGTAAGGTCACGGTGACTACCGCCGACGGCCGCGTGTTGCTGGGGCGTGTCGATGAACCCAAGGGTGACCCGGGTAACACGCTGAGCCGTGACGAAATCACGGCCAAGGCGCTGCGTCTGGCCGCTTTCAGTGGTGGCGCCACCGCCTCGGAAATGCAGACTGCGGTGAACGCGCTGTGGGGTGTGGCTGGCTGGCCCAGGGTTGGAAGATTATTGGAGGCTGCGGTATGAGTGCTGATCAAGACAGGCTGGCGTTGGCGCGCTCGTTCTTGTTTGTGCCGGCCACCCGACCCGAGCGATACGCCAAGGCGCATGCCAGTGGCGCCGACGCCATCATCATCGACCTGGAGGATGCGGTGGCAGCGCGGGAGAAGAACAGCGCGCGCGATCAACTGGCCAGCGCTTTTGAACAACTTGGCGCACCAGAGCGCGCGCGCAGCGTGGTACGCATGAATGCCAGTGGCACGCCTTGGTTCGAGGACGATCTGAAGCTGCTTGCGGATCTGGTCGGCCAGGGCTTGCGCGCTGTGATGTTGCCCAAGGCGGAATCTGCTTTGGTGCTGCAGCAACTGGCGCGGGCGCTGGGGGCCGGCTGTGCCTTGTTGCCACTGGTCGAATCGCTGGCTGGATGGGATGGCGTCGATGCGTTGGCCGCAGCGCCGCAGGTCTTGCGTCTGGCTTTTGGTCATCTGGATTTCCAGGCGGACGTCGGGATGGCGGCTGGCGCAGATGAAGTCGAACTGGCGCCGGTGCGGTTGGCAGTGGTCCTGGCGGCACGGCGCGCAGGGCTGGCGGCGTCGATCGATGGCGTCACGGCGGCGATCCGGGACGCCGAGCGACTGCAGGAGGACGCGGCGCGCAGCCGGCGCTTCGGTTTTGGCGCCAAGATGTGCATCCATCCGGAGCAGATTGCGCTGGTTAACGCCGCATTTTCACCGGGCGCAGCAGAACTCGACTGGGCGCGCCGTGTGCTGGCAGCGGTTGAGGCGGCCGGTGGCGGTGTTGTCAGCCTGGATGGTCGCATGGTTGATGGTCCTGTCGTGAGGTCGGCGCAACGCACTCTGGCGCAGGGTCATCAGGGATTCTTCTGATTGCGTTTTGCACTATCTTTGGGCAAGATGTTGGGGTGTTTGTAACCCAACTTTGTAACCCAACTTGTTGCGAGGAAGACCTTATGAGAATCCAGTTCAAGATGCTACTGACAGCCACACTGGCTGCACTGTCCGTGGGCGTAGCTGCGCCTGCCGCGGCACAAAGCGCCTGGCCCGACAAACCGGTCACACTGGTCGTACCGTTTGCGGCCGGTGGCCCCACCGACCTGGTGGCGCGCCTGATCGCCATTCCCATGGGCAAGTCCCTGGGTCAGACCGTGCTCGTGGATAACACGGTGGGCGCGGGTGGCACCATTGCCGGGGCCCGGGTTGCGCGAGCAGCACCCAACGGCTACACGCTCTTTATCCACCATCTGGGCATGTCGACCGCTCCAGCGTTGTACAAGAAGCTGCCGTTTGATCCCTTGAAGGACTTTGAGTACATCGGCCAGGTGGTTGATGTGCCCATGACGCTGCTGGCGCGCAAGAACTTTCCAGCCAATAACTTCAAGGAACTTGAAGCCTATGTGCGGGCCAACAAGGACAAGGTTTCGCTCGCCAACGCCGGTCTGGGTGCCGTCTCGCACCTGTGCGGGCTGCTTTTCATGAGCCAGATCGGCGTGGATCTGACGACGGTTCCGTACAAGGGCACCGGTCCGGCCATGAACGATCTGTTGGGCGGCCAGGTGGATCTGTTGTGTGACCAGACGACAACGACCGTGCCCATGATCAAGGACGCTCGCGTCAAGGTTTACGGCGTGACCACCCTCAAGCGCTTGACTGCGTTGCCCAACGTCCCGACGCTGGACGAGCAGGGCCTGAAAGGTTTTGAAGTCAAGGTCTGGCACGGCCTGTATGCACCCAAGGGTACGCCGCAACCGGTGCTGGAGAAAGTCAATGTGGCGCTGCGCGCTGCACTGCAGGATCCTATGGTCAAGCAACGCATGGCAGACCTGAGTTCAGACATCGTGCCGATGGACAAAGTCACACCCGCAGGCCTGAAGACCCAGCTGGAGGCGGAGATTGCCAAGTGGAGTCCGGTGATCCAGAAGGCCGGAATTTACGCCGACTGAGTTGCCTGCACTGCCGCTTTTTCGGTGGCAGTGGCAAATTTGCTGTACTTGCCGAGCAAAGTGACCAGTTGGCCGTAGACACGGGGGTTGCCGGCCAGGCATTCTTGCTGTTCCAGGAAATTCGGCTCACCGGTGAAATTACCGACCAGACCGCCGGCCTCGGTCACCAGCAGGGAGCCGGCTGCAACGTCCCAGGGTTGCAGTCCGGTTTCAAAAAATCCGTCCGTGAAGCCAGCCGCAACATAGGCCAGATCCAGCGCGGCAGCACCTGGGCGACGCAGACCCGCGGTGCGCTGCATCACGTCGCCCATCATGCGCAGGTAGCTGTTGAAGTCGTCGGTGGGGCGGAAGGGGAAGCCGGTCGAGATCAGGCACTCCTGCAACTTGATGCGCTTGGAGACGCGCAGTCGGCGGTCGTTCATGTAGGCGCCGCGTCCTTTGGTGGCAGTGAACAGGTCGTTGCGGCTGGGGTCGTAAATGACGGCTTGTTCGATTTTGCCCTTGACCGCCAGGGCGATGCTGACGCAATACACCGGCAAGCCGTGAATAAAGTTGGTGGTGCCGTCCAGCGGGTCGATGAGCCAGACAAATTCGGAGTCCTTGGCGCCATGCTCCTGGCCCGATTCTTCGGCCAGGATGCCGTGCCCGGGATAGGCAGCCAGCAGTGTCTCGATGATGACTGCTTCGGCCGCATGGTCAACATCGGTTACGAAGTCGTTGACCAGCTTTTGCGAAATCCGGACCGCCTCCACGTCCAACGCGGCGCGGTTGATGATGGCTCCAGCGGCGCGCGCCGCCTTGATGGCCACATTGATCATGGGATGTAGATTGGGGGACATGAATAACTTTTAGGTTTGTGGACAGAACTTTGGCTCTGTCCCATTAGCGGCTGTCATGCCGGGCTCGATCCGGCATCCATGGATTGCGGGTGCTGAAACCCCGGACCTGATCCGGGGCAGCAATGACAACCATCTTTGCCGGCGACAATGGAGCAATTTTAACCGTCCGGTCTCTTTCCCGGTTTTCGTGTCCATGCAAACCCGATTTGTCCTGATCAATGTGAGCCATGCTGGCAACGTCGGCGCCACCGCGCGCGCCATGAAGACGATGGGTTTTGACGATCTGGTGTTGGTCTCGCCACGCTGGGCCAATGTCTTGAACCGGGAAGAAACGATTCAGCGTGCCAGCGGTGCTCTGGACGTGCTGAAGAAGGCGCGCATCGTAGCCACGCTCGATGAGGCACTGGACGGCATCACCCACCTGTGTGCGACGGCCATGACGCCGCGCGATTTCGGTCCACCCGCAGTGGCGCCACGTCCGCATTTTGAGCAGCTGTGCAGAGCCGAATCCCGCTCGGAGCAAGGCGTCGCCTTCCTGTTTGGTTCGGAGCGCTTTGGTATGCAAAACGAGGATGTTTACCGCTGCCATGTGGCGCTGAGCATTCCGAGCAATCCCGAGTTTGGTTCGCTGAATCTGGGGGCGGCGGTACAGGTGATTGCCTACGAGTGGCGTCTGGCTTTGGGTGGCTATGCGGTGCAAGACGCGACTGCGCCCTGCGAACTCGCCGATGCAGCCCAGCTTGCCGGCATGTTGGCGCATTGGGAGCGGGCCTTGGTCAGCATCGGGTTTCTGGATCCGCAGGCACCCAAGAAACTGATGCCCAGGCTCAATCAGCTGTTCAATCGCTCAGCGCTGACGCAGGAGGAGATTCATATCCTTCGTGGGATTGCGAAAATGATGGATCGCAGTGGCTTGCCGCCCAACGCCCTGCTGCCAGCCGGGGCGGCGACAAGAGATTAGACTTCGTTCATGTTTTCCCGACTACGTTCTGACATTCAGTGCATTCTGGACCGCGATCCCGCTGCGCGCACGCGCTGGGAGGTTCTGACCTGTTACCCGGGACTGCACGCGCTGGTTTTGCACCGACCCGCTCACTGGTGCTGGGGCCATGGACTCAAGTGGTTGGGTCGGTTCATTTCACACCTTGCGCGCTTTTTGACCGGTATCGAGATCCATCCGGGCGCCTGTATCGGAGAAGGCGTGTTTTTCGATCACGCCATGGGCGTGGTGGTGGGGGAGACGGCTGAAATTGGCGATGGTTGCACCATTTACCAGGGCGTCACGCTGGGCGGCACCGCGCTCTACAAGGGCGCCAAACGCCATCCGACACTGGGGCGCAATGTGGTGATCGGTGCCGGCGCGCAGGTGCTGGGCGGTTTTACCGTGGGCGATGGCGCCAAGGTGGGTTCCAACGCGGTGGTCACCAAGCCGGTACCGGCGGGCGCCACGGCGGTGGGCAATCCGGCACGCATCATTCAGGCGGGACTGGATGTGAAGCGCGAGGAAGCAGCGTCAAAAATGGGTTTTTCGGCTTATGGTGTGACGCAAAATGACGATCCCCTGAGCCAGGCGATGCGGGGGCTGATCGACAACGCGGCGGCACAGGAGCACCAGATTGCGATGTTGTGGCAGACCATCGACAAGCTCTCGGCACAGCGCGAAGAGGCTGATTGCGTGCCCGGCGATGCCGCCCGCAGCGAGCACTTTGAAGCCGCCAAGCTGAACGAACTGGTTGGCAAGTAAGTCGCTTGGGCTGTAGCCACCGTGTCATTGCGGGCTTGACCCGCAATCCAGTGCATGTGTGGCACTGGATCCCGGATCGAGTCCGGGATGACAAGAAATAGGTAATCTCAGGTCAGTGGTGCTGGGCGCAGGGCCGACTTGGGACGAAAGGCCTTGCACACATCATCCCTGGTCTCCAGGTACGGCCCGCCGATCAGGTCGATGCAATAGGGCACCGCGGCAAAAATTCCGGCCATCACGGATTCGCCGTTCGCATCACGCAAGCCTTCCAGTGTTTCCTGAATCGACTTGGGCTGTCCCGGCAGGTTGATGATCAGTGTCTGCTCCCGAATCACTGCGACCTGCCTGGACAGAATGGCTGTCGGTACAAATTTCAAACTGATTTGTCGCATCTGTTCGCCAAAACCGGGCATTTCCTTATGCCCAACGGCCAGTGTCGCCTCGGGCGTGACATCACGAAGGGCCGGACCGGTGCCGCCCGTCGTCAAGACCAGCGCACAGCCGGCATCGACCAGCTCAATCAGGGTCTGACTGATGCTGGCCTGCTCGTCGGCAATCAGTCGTGGTTCGAACGCGAGGGGGTTCTTCAATGCACGTGTCAGCCAGTCCTGTAGCGCTGGCAAGCCCTTGTCGACGTAGACTCCGCTGGAGGCCCGGTCACTGACCGAGACGATGCCGATCCTGACGCTGTCCAGCGCAGCAGGGGTGGGTGTGTTCATGGGCTGGCTGCCTCCTGGTCGGAAAGGTGCTCGCGCAGGATCTGGAAAATATCGCGGTAAGCCCGTCCGTGGCGCACGGCGGCACCGGGTTTCTCTGGTACCGCATCTTTTCTGGCCTGACGAATCAGGGCGCGAAGCTGTTGCGCATCGGTGTCCGGATGCTGGGCGAGCCAGTCGCCGAAAGCATCTTCGGCGCCAAGCAGGCGCTCACGCCAACTCTCGGCCAGGTGCAGGATCAGGTTCTCCTGTGCCGAGCCACTGGTTTGCTCGGTCAAGGCGGCGCGAACCGTCTCCAGAACCGCAGGATCAACCAGGCGCATCAGCTTGCCAATGAATTGCATCTGGCGCCGTTTGCCCTCGAAATTGGTGATGCGTTTGGCCTCCAGCACGGCGTCCTTGAGCTTCTCGCTCAATTCAAGCCGCTCCAGCAAGTCTGGGCGCAAGGTCAGCAACTCCTCGCCGAGTTTTTGCAATTCGGCACTTTCGCGCTTGAGGTCGGTTCGACTTTGTTCGTCCGTGCCCTTGAGTTCACGTTTGAGTTCGAGATCGCGCTCACTGCCCTCGGCGACAAATTCACCGCGGACGAAATAGCCTTTTTTGAGTTTGCGTGACATAGCCAAGTATCATAGCCTCCGATATGAAGAAACCCACCAAGCACACCCGTCCCGCCTTTGATCAAGCCAAGCCCGAGCGCGGATTCAGTTACAGCCGGCCGTTTTTTGAGGAACTGGTGGACACGGCGCTGGCCCACGCCAAAAAGCTCGGTGCCACCGACGCGGGGGCTGAAGCCTCGGAAGGCTGCGGACTGAGCGTTTCGGTGCGCAAGGGCGAACTGGAAAATGTGGAGCGCAATCGTGACAAGTCGCTCGGCGTCACTGTCTACCTTGGTCAGCGGCGGGGCAATGCCAGCACATCTGACTTTTCGAAGGCGGCCATTGAGCAGACCGTGCAGGCGGCCTATGACATCGCACGTTTTACCGCAGAAGACCCTTTTGCCGCCTTGCCGGATGAGCAGGACATCGCGGCGCCGGCCGCACAACGAACGGATCTGGATCTGTTTTTTCCGTGGACCGTCACCAGTGAAGAAGCGGCCCGTTTGGCCATGGGTTGCGAGGCAGCGGCGCTGCAGACCGACAAGCGCATCAGCAACAGCGAGGGTGCCAGCGTGTCGGCTCAGCAATCGCATTTTTTCAGCGCGCACACGCGAGGTTTTCGCGG
>JBAXOZ010000125.1:0-7617 GCA_037132975.1 Comamonadaceae bacterium | reverse complement strand
TATACATCGTATGAAGTAGAAAAAAGGTCGTTTTACCAGGTTTCCTTGGGCTGGCGGCCTCGGATAGCCGCCGCAATCAGCTCTGCTGCCTCGGCCCGACTGGCGCGCTGCGCAAAATCAATGGCGGTCAGCCCTTGCTCATTCCTGAGTGCTGGATCTGCTCCGTCAGCCAGCAGCAACTTCACTGCCTCCGCCGTACCATAGTGCGCCGCCATCATGAGCGGCGTGGTGCCGTTCGGCGATGCGGCGTCAATGTAGGCATGTTCTTCGAGCAGCAGGTCCATGGTTGCCAGATGCCCGTTGGTCGCGGCGTAATGCAGCGGCGTCCAGCCCGGCTTGTTGACATCGGCCCCAAGAGATATCAGCTGCCGGCAAAGGTCCGTCAGGCCTTTCAGCGCGGCCAGCATCAGCGGGCTTTCGTCTAGCTGGGTCCTGGCCTCGACGTTGACGTTTGGCGCCTCAAGCAGCACAGAAATCACCTTCAAGGACGGCGCACGCACCGCCACAATCAGTCCGTGTTCACCGGCAGGATTGACGGTATTCGGGTCAAATCCGCGAACCAGCAACGTTTTCACCGTGGCGGCGTCATCCCGCCCGATGGCGCTGAAAAAATCATCATATGACCCAGCAAGAGTATTGGAATATCCAATAAATACAAATAGATATATGCAATATCTAAAGTAATACATTATATTAAAACGTCTTGCTCACGAGAGCAAGACGCGCTTGAACAGGGCTTCGAAGTTGCGACTGGTCAACTCGGCCATTTGCTCAACAGAACAACTTCTCAAGCGCGCCAATTCAGCCGCCACGTAGGGAACGTAGGAAGGATTGTTCGGTTTGCCGCGGTAAGGAACGGGTGCCAGGTAGGGGCTGTCGGTTTCGATCAGAAGCCGATCGAGCGGTACAAAAGCAGCCACGTCGCGCAGATCCTGCGCATTCTTGAAGGTCAAAATGCCGGAAAACGAAACATAGAACCCCATGTCCAGCGCTGCGCGTGCCACCGCTGCCGTCTCGGTAAAACAATGAAACACGCCGCCTGCACTGCCCGCTGAACCATCTTCACCCTCCTCGCGCAGAATCGCCAGGGTGTCGGCCGAGGCCGAGCGGGTGTGCACCACCAGTGGCAATCCGCTATCGCGCGCCGCGCGGATATGGGTGCGAAAACGATCACGTTGCCAGGCCATGTCGGCTAGACTGCGCTCACCCAAACGATAGTAGTCGAGGCCGGTTTCACCGATGCCAACGACACGCCGATGTTCGGCCAGGCGCAGCAGATCGCCCAGGGCAGGCTCGGCCACCCCTTCGTTTTCGGGATGCACGCCCACGGTGGCCCAAATATTGTCGTGCTCCTGAGCCAAGCCAAGAACAGTGTCAAATTCCTCCAGCGTCGTGCAGATGCACAGGGCGCGGTCAACTTGGGCCTGCCGCATGGCCTCGCGCAGTGCCGGCATTTGCGCTGCCAGCTCGGGAAATGTCAGATGACAGTGGGAATCTGTGAACATGGCCCGCCAGCCGCGGTTCTAAACGGTTTGAGTCTGCCGATCGGACGCCAGCAGATCGCCCAAAATCGCCTCGATTCTCTGCCTCAGCGCCTGCGACTTCGGGCCTTCGGGAAACCGTATGCCAACGCCCTGTGTGCGGTTGTTGGTTGCTTTGGCGGGTGTGATCCAGGCGACTTTTCCCGCCACCGGGTAGCGTTCCGGATCGCCTGGCAGCGACAGCAGGACATAGACGTCGTCACCCAACTTGTAGTCGCGCACCGACGGAATGAACATCCCGCCCTCTGCAAAAAGCGGGATAAACGCCGCGTAAAGGGCGGCTTTCTCTTTGATCGCCAACTGAATGACGCTGGGGCGCGGGCTGGATAACATCGAAGGACTTGTCGGCAGTAACTAGTGGCCTGAGTTTAGGGTGTTTTGCGCCTGACTCACAAGCGCTTCCATCATCAGGCCCACATTAAACGGGTGTTCAGCCGTTCGCTTGCTCTCAGCCAGCGTCATCGCCCACTCAGTCAGGGTGGCGATGGATCCGCCCGCCGGCAGCGCCGCGGCATCAAAGAAGCGGGTGTCGGCACCCACCTTGAGCGCGAGCATGTCATGACAGAGCTTCTGCAGCGCATTGACTACCTGCGGCGCCGACCAGTCTTTGAACACGCCAAGATCGCCGCTGGCAATCGCCTTGGGCAGCAGGACCCAGCCTTGGGCATCGGCTTTGGCCTCAAACAGCTGCAATGCATCCTGCGGACGGCCGCCAGCCGCCTGCAGCATCACCCTGGCCTGCTGCGCATTCAGGCCTTTGTCCGACAGCCAGGCCAGCGAAGCCTCCGGTGACGGCCACGTCATGGTGTGTGCCAGACAACGGCTACGAATCGTCGGCAGCAACTGATAGGCGGCGTCGCTGGCCAGCACAAACCTGACATCGCCAGGTGGTTCCTCCAGCGTCTTGAGCAAGGCGTTCGCGGTAACCACATTCATGCGCTCCGCCGGGAAGATCAGCACCGCTTTGCCGCGCCCTCGGGCGCTGGTACGCTGCGAAAACTCAACCGCATCGCGCATCGCCTCGACGCGGATTTCCTTGCTCGGCTTGCGCTTCTTGTCATCAATATCGGACTGCGCCACCTCACTCAGAGGCCAGCCAAGCTCCATCATCACGGTCTCGGGCATCAGCACACACAGGTCAGCATGAGTGCGCACATCGATGGCGTGACAGCTGCTGCAGTGGCCGCAGGCACCCGGCGCCGAGGGCTGCTCGCAAAGCCAGGCTCGCGCCAGTGCCAGCGCCAGATCGTACTGACCCAGGCCCGAGGGACCTGCCAGCAGCCAGGCATGGCCGCGTTGGGCCAGCAAAGACTGGCACTGCGCAAGCATCCAGGGCGCTGTTGTGCTGTCGCTCATGCCAGCCAGCCCCTGCCCTGCACAGCACCCAACACCTGGAGCCAGACCGCCTCGCGCGAGGTGTCGGCATCAATGCGGGCAAAGCGCCCGCCACTCGTGTTCATGCGCTGCAAATAACCGGCGGCCACACGAGTGAAAAACTCCAGCGGTTGCGCTTCAAACTTGTCTGGCGTTCGTGTCAGCGCCAGCCGACTGGCGGCGATGGACGCTGGCAGGTCAAACCATATCGTCAGGTCCGGCTGGCGAATCACCTCGCTTTGCTCGCCGGGGATCGCCTGCACCATCTGCTCCAGCACCGACAGCAGTTTCAAATCAAAGCCGCGCCCGGCACCCTGATAGGCAAAGCTGGCGTCGGTAAAGCGGTCGCACAGCACCACAGCGCCTTCTGCCAGCGCCGGCTCGATCAGCTGTTTGAGGTGATCGCGCCGCGCTGCGAACACCAGCAGCGCTTCGGTCATCGCGTCCATCGCATCGTGGAGCACCAGAGCACGCAGCTTTTCAGCCAGCGGCGTGCCGCCAGGCTCGCGCGACAGCGTCACCTTCCTGCCATGAGCGCGAAAGGCCTGCGCCAAGGCCTCGATGTGGGTGGATTTTCCGGCACCGTCGATGCCCTCGAAACTGATGAAGAGTCCGCCTGTTGCCATAGGTCCTTGTTCGCTGCCTCAGTGAGCGCGCTGGTATTTGTTGACTGCCCGATTGTGCTCTTCCAGGCTGGCGCTGAATTCGCTGCTGCCGTCGCCGCGCGCCACAAAATACAGCGCCTTGCTGGCAGCGGGTCGCACCGCGGCCAGCAGCGCCGATTTGCCCGGCATGGCAATCGGGGTAGGCGGCAGGCCAGGGCGTGTGTAAGTATTCCAGGGAGTGTCAGCCTGCAGATCACGCTTGCGCAGGTTGCCGTCAAAAGCGTCGCCCATGCCGTAAATCACGGTCGGATCGGTTTGCAGCATCATGCCGATGCGCAGGCGGTTGGCAAAGACACCGGCAATCATGGGCCGATCGCCAGGGCGCCCGGTTTCTTTCTCGACGATGCTGGCCAGAATCAGCGCCTGCTCCGGTGTTTTCAGCGGCGCATCGGGCGAGCGCTGACGCCACACTGCCGCCAGATTCTTGTCCATCGCGCGCATGGCACGCTTGAGCACGGCCAAGTCGCTGCTACCTTTGGCGTAGGTGTAGGTGTCCGGAAAAAACCGCCCTTCCGGATGCAAGCCCGGCCTTCCCAGCACCTTCATGATCATGTAGTCCGGCAGACCTTTGGCTTCAGGCTTGAGTTGCTCGGCCTTGGCCAGCGCGGCGCGAACCTGGCTGAAGTTCCAGCCCTCCACCAGCGTCACCGCGCGCAGCGCCTCTTCGCCACGCGCCAGTTTTTGCAGCAGACTGCGCGCACTGGCACCTGCCTCGATCTCGTAGCTGCCGGCCCGGATCAGACGCGCCTGCCCCGAAAGCCGAAACCACCAATACAACAGTGTCGGATTCACATCGACTCCCGCCTCACTGACCAATTGCGCCACAGCGCGCACGGGTGTGCCCGGCTCGATCGACAGATCGACCGTTTCGCCTGACAAGCGCAGGCTCTGGTTGACCCACCAGAGGGCGCTACCACCCAGCAGCAGGCCCAGCGCAAGCAGCCAGTAAACGAGAGTAAAAAGACGACGCACAGCCCTACAGCCTTGTATGAATTCGACGGTGGATGATAATTCACCTCATGCAAAGCAAACTCAATGGCGTGGTGCAACTGGCACACCTGGGTGTTATCCGGGCCGAGGGAAGCGACGCCGCCTCGTTTCTGCACGGGCAATTGACGCAGGACATCTTGCAACTGAGTTCGTCCGAGGTCCGATTGGCCGCCTATTGCTCGGCGCAGGGCCGGATGCTGGCGAGCTTTTACGCCATCAAGCGCAGTCCGACCGAGATCCTTCTGATCTGCAGCACGGACCTGTTGGCGGCCGCAGTGAAAAACCTGTCGCGCTTCGTCATGCGTGCCAAGGT
Organism: Comamonadaceae bacterium; assembly: GCA_037132975.1. Lineage (GTDB taxonomy): Bacteria > Pseudomonadota > Gammaproteobacteria > Burkholderiales > Burkholderiaceae_C > Rhodoferax. The sequence goes on along the minus strand of JBAXOZ010000125.1, from coordinate 2,734 downwards.
CAAACTGGTGGACGCCAGCGCCGACCATGCGATCTTTGGCCTCGCCGGTGCCGCGCTTGACGCTGTCAGCCCTGGCGCGTTGCAGCCTTGGGCGCGCCGCGACGAAGGCAATGTCTCTATCCTTGGTTTGTACCCGGCCGACGGCCTGCCCCGTGCCCTGTGGCTCGCGCCTGCCGCGCACGGCGCACCGGCTGGAGCGAGCCTGAGTCTGCAGGACTGGCTCTGGAGCGAGGTGCGCTGCGGCATTGCCATGATCAGCGAACCAGTAGCGCAGGCTTTTGTGCCGCAGATGCTCAATTACGAGTCGGTGGGTGGCGTCAATTTCAAGAAGGGCTGTTACCCGGGTCAGGAGGTGGTGGCGCGCAGCCAGTTTCGTGGCACCCTGAAGCGCCGCGCTTTTCTGGCGCACTCCGATGCGCTGATGAATGCGGGCGACGAAGTGTTTCATGAGTCCGATCCGGACCAGCCCTGCGGCACCGTAGCGCAAGCCGCTCAGGCGCCTGGCGGTGGCTATGACTCGATCATCTCGATGCTGATTTCTGCCAGTGAATCTGGCGGTGTGCACCTGGGCGCAGTCAGTGGTCCCGCCTTAGTGGTGACTCCACCACCCTACCCTTTGCTGGCCGACGTTTGATTGCCTGGATTTGAGCCATAGCGGTGGCAGCGGAGCGCGCTAAGCCGGACACGTTGGGGTGGGCGTTGCCGGGGACCGATTTCTGCGCATTTGGCAGCATGAGGGCCCCGGGAACGTCCGCCCCAACGACCACGAATGCAGGCTAGCCTACTGACCTAAAGCAGGTGCACCATCTCGATGTGCACGATGCCGGCTTCCTCGAAGGGTTCGCCGCGTGGCACAAAACCGAGTCGTTCATAGAAACCCCGTGCCGTGCGCTGTGCGTGCAACACGACCTCGCGGTCGCCGCGCTCGGTGGCTCCGCGCATCAGGGCTTGCAACACCTCTCGTCCCAGATTGGAACCACGCAGCACCCGCCTGACGGCCATGCGGCCGATGCGACCGACGCCTGGAGCGTGCTGCAGCAGGCGTCCGGTGGCCACGGGCAGGCCCATCCGGTTGCGCGCCAGCGCGTGGATGGCGGTCTCGTCAGCGGCGTCCCATTCCATCTCGGCGGGGATGCGCTGCTCCTCTACAAACACCTCAGTACGAAGCTGGCTGGCTTCGACTCCAAGATCCTTCCACGTGCCGATCTCCATGCGCACCATGGACTCGCCCGCCTCATAAGCCAGCAAAATATCTCTGAACGAGGGGGGCACGGGTTTGGACTTCTGCGTCGCCGGATCGGCAAAAACGTAGACCAGATCACAGCTGATCAAATGCTCCTCGCCACGAAAAATGGCGCAGGGGTACAGCATGGATGAGCTGCCAATGCGCGCGCATCGGATGGCCACATCCAGCTGATCGTCAAGCCGCGCCGAGGCGTGGTACTCCACGGTCGCCTTCTTCACGAACAGGTCACCCTCCAATGCATGCATGGTGATGTCGTACGGTAAAGCCAGAGCGCGCCAGTAGTCGGCAATCGCCGTGTCAACGTACATCAGATAGTGCGCATTGAAAACGATTTTTTGCAAATCCACCTCGGCCCAGCGCACCCGCAGGCGGTGAAAGAAGCGAAAATCGGTGCGTGTCAAGTCAGTCATGGTTTTTATCCTACACGGAAACTGCCATGGCACCAACATTGCTAGTCAAGTAGATTATGTCCATTCACGCCGCCCTGAACCACGTCACCCACTACAAGTACGACAAGCTCGTCAACCTGGGGCCGCAGGTGATTCGCTTGCGCCCGGCACCGCATTGCCGCAGCAAGATCATCTCGTATTCGCTCAAGGTGGAACCGGCGCAGCACTTCATCAACTGGCAGCAGGATCCGTTTGCCAACTACCAGGGCCGCCTGGTCTTTGAGAAAAAAACGCGCGAGTTCAAGGTCACGGTGGATCTGGTGGTGGAGATGGCGGTGTACAACCCGTTTGACTTCTTCCTGGAGCCCAGCGCCGAGAAATATCCTTTCAACTACGAAGCGCTGCTCAAGCAGGAACTGGCACCCTACCTGGCGACCGAGCACCTGACCAAACGCCTCAAGGCCTGCCTGGCCCGCATCGACCGGCGCAAGCGCCGCACCATCGATTTTCTGGTGGCGGTGAACCAGATGGTGCACCATGACATCAGCTACCTGATCCGCATGGAGCCCGGCGTGCAGTCGCCTGACGAGACGCTCAAGCTCGGTTCCGGTTCCTGCCGCGATTCGGCCTGGCTGCTGGTGCAACTGCTGCGTCACTGCGGCCTGGCGGCGCGCTTTGTATCGGGCTACCTGATTCAGTTAAAGCCCGATGTCAAATCACTCGACGGGCCGAGCGGCACCGAGGTTGACTTCACCGACCTGCACGCCTGGTGCGAGGTCTACCTCCCCGGTGCCGGCTGGGTCGGGCTCGATGCCACCTCGGGCCTGCTGGCTGGCGAGGGGCATATTCCGCTTGCTTGCACGCCGCAGCCCTCGGGCGCGGCACCGATTGAGGGCGGCATGGACAAGTGCGAGGTCACCTTTGCCCACCACATGGCCGTGACCCGTATCTACGAGTCGCCGCGCGTGACCAAACCCTATAGCGAAGAACAGTGGGCCGATGTCATGGCCTTGGGCAGCGCGGTGGACGAGGAACTGAAAGCTGGCGATGTGCGCCTGACGATGGGCGGCGAGCCCACTTTTGTGGCGGTGGATGACCG
>JBAXOZ010000124.1:0-7644 GCA_037132975.1 Comamonadaceae bacterium | reverse complement strand
GGGCACTTTGCGGGTCGCCACGACCTGCCTCTTTACGGCGTTGAACTGGAGCGCCGGAAAGACGACTGTGGCGAAGACCTGCAATATGTCTTAAGTCGGCTTACAACGAAACAATCCAGGCTAGTTCCGACGATACTGCGGTCATTCCACAATAAGCTGCTTCAACCCAAACAGGCAATCCCCATGACAGACCGCAAAGTTGCTCTCATCACCGGTTCGGGCACCGGCGTCGGCGCCGCCACTGCCCTGCTGCTGGCCCAACAGGGCTACAACATCGTGATCAACTATTCGCGCAGCGAAGCCGAGGCCAAGACGTCGCAAGCGGCCTGTGTCGCTGCGGGTGCGGACACCCTGCTGCTGCAGGGTGATGTGGCCGACGATGCGGCCTGCAAGGCACTGGCCCAGGCGGCCATCGACCGCTGGGGCCGCCTCGATGCGCTGATCAACAATGCCGGCGTCAGCACCTTCACCGGAGCGTCGAATTGGGACGTTCTGGACATGGAAACCTTTGCGCGCATCTATGCGGTCAACACGGTTGGTGCGTTCCAGATGGTGCGGGCCTGCGCACCGCATCTGAAAGCCGCCAAGGGCTCGGTGGTTAACGTATCGTCGATTGCGGGCTCGCTGGGCATTGGCTCCTCGGTCCCGTACATCGCGTCCAAGGGTGCCTTGAATTCCATGACGCTGTATCTGGCGCGCGCGCTGGCACCCGACGTCCGGGTCAACGCTGTCTGCCCGGGCTTGATCACCTCACGCTGGTTTGTCGACGGCTTGGGACAGGCGGGTTTTGAGAAAGTGAAAGCGCTGACGGAGGCGAGTTCCCCGCTGGAGCGCGCCAGCACTCCGCAGGACGTGGCCGAGGCGATCGTCTGGTTGACCACCGGTGCGCGCACCATGACCGGTGAATTGCTGCTGCTGGACGGCGGCATTCACCTGGGCGCGGGAAAAATCAGCGTGCCGGGGCGAACTGCTTGACGACGCGATCGTTCAACTGACGATCAGAACAAGGCAAGCGGCGAGGACGAACCATCGCTTTGGCCCCGGAAACAGGCCCCATCGCGGAACAACCATATCTCGCCAGTTCCGCCAGACTGGAGATCCGCGTCGATGCCATGGACGCGACCGCTGTGGAAAGTTGAGATTCCGCGCCTGATCGTGGAGTGCCCGACCACGATGGTGCGAACGCCGAAGGCGGAAAGGATCTGCTGGACTTCCTCGGTGCTGGCGTCCGGGCGTTTTGGCTCTTTGCCGGGGATCAGACCCCGGTACCAGATAGGTGAGTCCCTTCCCAGCAGTCGCTGACTGCCCTCCAGATCGATCACCTTGCGAAATGCATCATTGAAAGCGTCGATCTCGCTTTCTTCCGACAGCATGACCGGTGAAGGACCGCCATGCGCGAAAAGAAAGGAACCGATGCGCAGCAACACGGGTCTGCTTCGCAGCCAACGCCCCATTTCCGTAGCGGGACCATAAAGCGCTTTCTGATCCGTCCCTAGAACCCCTTTTTGCAAGAAGACGTAATTGGGATGCAGGTAGCGCTCGTCCCCGCGCAACGCGCCGATCTCGTGGTTGCCGAGCAGGACATGGACTCTTCCGCCTGCAGACAGGGCTTGGGCTTCGAGCTGGCGCAACAGCCAGAATACCTCGGTGACCTGTGAACCACGATCAAAGATGTCGCCAATGATCACCAGGTGGTTGCGCGCAAAGGACCAGTTCTTTTGCGCGTCGATGATGTGGTGAGCCTGAAGCAGCGCTACGAGACCACGAAAGTTGCCGTGGATATCACTCACAGCGGCGATGCGATCAGGAGCGGAAATATCTGAAACAGCGGCGACCGGCGAGGCCGGATCGAGTCGTATCGGCGTCAGCCCAGGCAAGTCGAGTTCAAAAGGCTCCGTCAATCGGTATTCATGGCGGCTCCCATCGCGCGCGGACAGCACCGTTGCCTGCTGCCCCTGCCAGCGCACGTAGGGTCCGTCTGACAGGCTTGCAGACCCGGGTTTCGATTCCTCTGCCAGCAAATCGGACCCAACCAAGGTCCCGAGTAGGCCGAACAGCAAGAGCGCGATAAAGCGATGGAATACCAAAGGCATGGGGATCAGGATTTCAGCTCACTTGACGTTGCGGTGAATCAGGCGAGCAAGGGCAGGCACAGCGAGGTCTCGCTGGTGTAGCTGCAATGAGTGCACTCAAAACGGGCGGTGAAGCGCTCGCACTTGACGCCCTTTTCGCGCTGGTGCGTCAGCGCGAGCGGACTGTCGCAATCCGGGCAGACGCGAAGCATGGCGATGTTCACTTCCATGCCATGCACGACGGCGCCGTCGCGGCTGCGGAAGTCCTCGTCCAGCACGATGGTGTGGCATTCAAATGAAGCGATGCCCCAGTCTTCAAGTTGCTCCAGCAGATTGTCAAAAAATGCAATCGTCCTGGGTGCCTGTTCCAGGGCGAGTTTCTTGCCTGATGCGGTGAACATCGAGCGCGGAGCAGCCCGCGCGTAAGTGAGTTCCCGGCTCAGCGTGTGCACCAGCGCATCGACCAGTCCGCGCCCGCGCAAGGTAGCCTTGGTAAAAAAGGCGCCGACGCCAAGGGCCCCCAGCTTTTCGAGCCGGTCGGCGTCCTGCACGATGCGCGAAGGGCCGATGCACGGCAGGCGCTCGTCATAAAGGGCGCGCAGTGACTGCAGCACCGTTTCGATCGCACTGCGTTCGAGGCCGAATTCGGTGAGCATTCTTTCTGCCAGCAGTGCCGCATGCTCTTCTTCCGGCAAACGGTCCTGATGGTAAGCACCCTCATGAAACTTGCCGGCATCGTGGTACAGCGCCACCAGCACGGGAAGGAAGGGATCGACCCCTTCCATGGCAGCGAGCTTGTGGGCAATGGCGGCCGTGCGTCTTGTGTGCTCGAGCAGGAATTCTGATGGCGCCTGGCCGCTCTGGGCGTTATAGCGTGCCTCCGCCTCGACCAGCGTCTTTTCGATGCTGGCGTAAAGCCCGGGAAAGCGGCCCTCCATCACATGGCGCACCTGTTTCATTCTTTTTTCCTGATGGGGCTCGCGTCACCCAAGCTATCACATCGCATTTTTCGAATGCAGTTTCGCAGCTCCGTCACGAACAGTTCAGGCTGCTCGAATGCCGCAAAATGCCCTCCCTTGTCGGCTTCGCTCCAATGCACGATATGGGCAAAGTGCTGCTGCGCCCACCGCCGCGATGGACGGGAAAATTCTTTCGGGTAAATGGTCACGCCCACTGGCAGCGCAAGCTTTTGCGTCCTGAAGAAAGCCAGGCTCTCCCAGTAAAGTCGGGCCGATGACGCGGCGGTGCCGGGAAGCCAATAAAGCATGATGTTATCCAACATGGCATCACGGCTCAGGGCGCTCTCGGGCTCGCCGCGGTTATCGGTCCAGGCGTAGAACTTCTCGTAAATCCAGGCTGCCTGGCCAGCGGGTGAATCGGTCAGGCCATAGCCGAGGGTCTGTGGCCGCGTCGCCTGCTGCTTGGCATAGCCTGAATCGCTGTCGCGATAGAACTTCATGGAAGCAACAGAGGCCTGCTCAGCCTCGGTGAGTTGCGCGTAATCCTCCCGGCCCGGGTAGATCAGCGGCATGTTGAGATGGACGCCGGCGCATTCAGGTGGCGCAATCATGCCGATAGCGGTGCTCACGGCGGCGCCCCAATCGCCGCCCTGGGCAAAGTAGCGCTGGTAACCCAGCCGTTTCATCAGGGTGATCCAGGCAGCAGCGATTCGCTCGACCCCCCAGCCGATGCCGGTGGGTTTGTCTGAAAAGCCGAACCCTGGCAGTGACGGAATGACGAGGTGGAACGCGTCCGCGCCGTCGCCTCCATGGGCAGCAGGGTCGGTCAACGGACCGATCACGTCAAGAAACTCGACCACCGAACCGGGCCAGCCGTGCGTCAGGATCAGCGGCGTGGCATCGGGGTTCGGTGAACGGATGTGAAGAAAGTGGATCCTTAAACCGTCAATACGGGTGTGGTACTGGCCCAGTGCGTTCAACCGCGCCTCAAGGCGTCGCCAGTCATAGTCTCGCGCCCAGTAGTCGCACAACGCCTTGATCCGGTCCAGCGGCACGCCCTGGCTCCAGTCGCTGACGGTTTCACGATCCGGCCAGCGTGTGTGGGCCAGCCGTGATTTCAGGTCGACGAGCGCGTTGTCGGCGACGGCCAGCGTGAACGGTTCGACTAACTCGCTTGCAGGCGTGCTGTTGCGCGTTGGCAAATAGTTCTCCTTGATAGACGTGTGCCGATAATTATCGATCTATACCGGAGCCATCGGCCCAACCTTGTCGGGCGCCTTCAGGCACAATATATCGCTGAACCAGAAGGAAACCATCATGGCCTTGATCATCACCGAAGACTGCACCGCTTGCGATGCCTGCAAGCCCGCCTGCCCCAACGAAGCCATCGCTGCTGGCGACATGCTCTACGTCATCGACCCGGCACGCTGTACCGAGTGCGTGGGTGCCGAAGAAGAACCCCAGTGCAAACTGGTCTGCCCGGCAGACTGCATTTCCGTCGATCCGAAATTCGTCGAGACACCGGAACAGCTGATGAAGAAGTACGAAAGCCTGCACGCCTGAAAACGGGTGACGCTTGACGTGGGCGCGTCATGGACACATTTGTTTGGGATCAGAATTTCGTCACTGGTTTGCCCCAGGTTGATGAGCAGCATCACAGACTCGTGAATCTGTTCAATGAGTTCAGCCATTCGCTGTTCTTGTCTGACGCCAATCGAAAAACCCTGGCGACTGACACCTTCGAGCGAGTGCTCGACTACACACGCTACCATTTTCAGGACGAAGAAACCTTGATGCGGACCGAGGGAGTGGACCCGCGGCATGTGCATGCACACCACGCAATGCACAAGCAGTTCGTGGTCCAGGTGAAGTCCATGTGGGAGCGACGCAACGCCATGGCCGACCCGAACGAGAGTCTTGTCGGTTTTCTGACCTCATGGCTGAGCCTGCACATCCTGGGCGTCGATCAATCTCTGGCGCGTCAGATCCAACTCATCCGACAAGGCATCTCTGCCGCATCAGCGTTTGAGCGCGAGACCCTTGCCAACAACAACGGTATGCAGGCGGTGCTCAAGCTGATCAACAACCTTTACCATGTGCTTTCATTGCAAAACACAGAATTGGCGCAGGCCAACCAGCACCTGGAACAGCGTGTAGCCCGGCGCACCATAGAACTGGAGAAGACAAACAAGGAACTGGAGCAGGCCTACGTCCAGTTGGAGGCTTACTCACGCGTCGATGGTTTGCTGCAAATTGCCAATCGGAAGTATTTCGATACGCGCCTTCGCGAGGCCTGCGCCAGTGCCTTCCGACGCAAACAGGCACTTGGTTTGCTGATGATCGACGTGGACTTCTTTAAACGCTACAACGACAGCTACGGGCACCAGGCAGGCGATGCCTGCCTTCAAGCCGTCGCCAGAGCCGTACAGAAGGCGCTGACACGAAGCACGGATCTGGCTGCACGCTATGGTGGGGAAGAGTTGGCAGTGATACTCCCCGACACGGATGAGGCAGGCGCGATCGCGGTCGCCGAGCGGGTTGTGGCAGAGGTGTCGGCGCTGGGTTTGCCGCACAAGGCATCGGACGCAGCGCCCTTTGTTACGGTGAGCGTTGGTGCCGTGAGCCAGGTCCCGACAGAAAAAGAGGGTGACCTGTCGCTGCTGGGCCACGCTGACACGGCGCTTTATAGTGCCAAAGAATCCGGTCGAAATCGCTCCGTGCTCTACAAATCCTGAAGGCGCCGCAGCGCCAGTGACGGCCTCAATATGTCTCCAGGTGCAGGCGCCCTTCCCGCTTGAGGGCTGCACCCACACTGTCCCATGACAGCCCGGCCTGCTCGGCCACGTCGCGCAGGGCCAGCAGCACGCCCTGCTCCATGCTCTTGAGGCCGCAGACGTAGAAGTAAGCGTTTGGGTCGGCCAGCAGCGGCGCCAGATCGGCGGCGCGTTCACGCATCACGTCCTGCACGTAGCGCTTGGGCTGACCCGGTGTGCGCGAGAAGGCAAAGCTGATGTCGATGAAGTCTTTCGGCAGCTTTTGCAGCGGCCCGAAGTAGGGCAATTCTTCCTGGCTGCGCGCGCCAAAAAACAGCATCAGTTTGCCACTCTCGAACTTGCCCGACTGGCGCAGCCGCCGCCGCCATTCCGTGATGCCGCGCATGGGTGCGCTGCCGGTCCCGGTGCAGATCATGACGATGTGCGAACGTGGGTGATTTGGTATCAGGAAGCTCGCGCCAAAGGGACCGATGACCTGCACCTTGTCACCCGGACTCAGGTCACACACGTAGTTGGAGCCGATGCCGCGTACCGGTTTGCCGTGCTGGTCTGTCAGTACGCGCTTGACGGTCAGCGCCAGGTTGTTGTAGCCGGGGCGTTCGCCATTGCGCGGACTGGCAATCGAGTATTGCCGCGCATGGTGCGGTCTTCCCTGGGCGTCCAGGCCCGGTGGGATGATGCCGATCGACTGCCCCTCCAGAAACGGAAACGGCATGGCACCGAAGTCCAGCACAACGTGGTGCGTGTCGTAGTCCTGCCCGACCTTGGTCACGCGAACATTGCCCGCCACCGTGGCGGTAACAGACTTTTCTGCGGCCTTGGGGCCGTACAGATTGGTGTAAGCATGCGCGGCCGACCAGGGTGGCACCGTGGCGCCGTACTGGGCAGCACCGAATTCCTCCGCAGCGCCGGTCTCTACCGGCATGGCGATGACAGAGGACGCATCCGCCGCTGCCACAGCGACCGTGTTCAGCCCCTGTTGTGCCAGTTGCTCAGCGCTCAGTTCCAGCGGCAGTTCGTCCCAGCCCAACTGCGCCTCCACGCTATAGGCCTGCGCGCGCACGACGGTGCGCCAGTTGTCGATGGAGCCGGTCGGACAGGGCGAAATGCACGCCATGCACAGATTGCACTTGGTCGCATCGACCACATAGTTGCGTGAGTCGTGCGTGATCGCCGCCACCGGACAGATCGCCTCGCAGGTATTGCAGCGAATGCAAACCTCGGGGTCAATCAGATGCTGGCGCAAGGCAAGGTTGTCCGACATGGCCGCTGCTATCAATTGAAACGCACGTACTCGAAGTCGGCCGGCTGGCGGTTGATGCCGACAATCGGCGGCGCAATCCAGTTGGCGAACTGACCGGGTGCGGTGACGCGGCCCATCAGGCTGGCGACAAAAGCCTTGTCGGTCGCGCTCGGCAGCCACTGGTCCACATGGGCTTGCCACTCGGCCTCGGACAGCACACGGCCATCGGGCGACACCTTGGCATTGGCCAGCGCGCCAATGCTGCGGTGAAAGGCCTTGTGCGGCACGTTCAGACGCACCGGAATGCCCGCCTTCTCGATGACGCGGTTCCAGCGTTGCACGCCACCGATGGAGTCCTTGATGTAGTCGTCGCGCAGCACTTCATTGAGTGCGTTGAGCATGGGTACTTCGCGCTCGACCAACTGACCGCCCTGCACCGCCAGCACCTTGTAAGTGCTGCCCTTGAGCACATGGTCGTCGGTACGCTTGCCTTCTTCATAGCGGCCTTTCAGACCCGTGCTGTAGAAGGTGGCAGCGTTGCTCGACTCGTCAGAGCCAAACAGGTCGATGGTGACGCTGAAGTGGAAATTGAGGTA
>JBAXOZ010000123.1:0-7702 GCA_037132975.1 Comamonadaceae bacterium | reverse complement strand
TTGAAAACCGGCGACGGGAAACCGTCCGTGAGTTCGAATCTCACCGCTTCCGCCATTTCACCAATGGCAAATTCAATTGAAATTGCCATACCCCCCAACATTTCTCGCTTGATTGAGACCGGCCCCAACATGGGCAGTGGTCTGTAGGTCCAATGTCGTCGACAGGGTGGCGATGATTTCGTCGCTAAAGATTTCTCGGCCGAGGTCGTAATAGACAATGTGTGGATAAAGCATGAACTACACCCTTGACGATCCAACAGCCAAGCTGCAGTCCAAGAATGCAGCAGCGAGGGTGGTTTTTTTGTATGCGGTATTCGCCTGTCTGTGGATACTGTTTTCGGACTGGATCCTGGTCTGGCTGGTCAGCGATCCCACCCGGATTGCCTTCTGGAGCACAGTCAAGGGGTGGCTCTTTGTTGCAGTAACTTCCCTGCTCCTGTTTGGAATGATTCAGCGCCAGCTCAGTCAAACCTTGAATCTGTCTGCGCGTGAAAGCGAGGCCCAGGCCTTGCTGAACCAACAGGCGCAACGCTCCGAAGCGCTGCTCAATCTCCCGCTCGCCACTGATGCCATGAACGAGACGGATTTCTTGCAGCATGGGCTCAGCATCACAGAACAGCTCACCGGCAGCCAGATCGGCTTTGTCCATTTTGTGCACGACGACCAGGAAACCATTGAACTGCTGACCTGGTCGCAATCCACCCTGACGGGCTACTGCACAGCCAGTCTTGACCGGCACTGCCCCATCCGCCAGGCCGGAATCTGGGCCGATGCCCTGCGCCAGCGAAAGCCCGTGCTGATCAACGACTACACCAATGCACCAGGCAAGCACGGCCTGCCAGAGGGCCATGCCCGGCTGGAGCGCCTGATCAGCGTGCCGGTCATCGAGGGCGGTCTGGTTCGCATGATGATGGGTGTCGGCAACAAGCCGCTGCCCTACACCGATATGGATGTGGAGACCGCCAGATTGGTGGCTCAGACGCTCTATCGCATTTTTTCCAAGCGTCGCTCGGATGAAGCCGTGCATCAAAGCCAGGAATCGCTCAAGGAGGCGCAACGCATTGCCAGCATGGGCAGTTATGCGCTGGATATGGCCACCGGGCGCTGGGAAAGTTCAGAAGAGCTTGATCGGCTATTCGGGATCAGTGTCAGCTTCGATCGTTCAGTGCAGAGTTGGGAGTCGTTGATTCACCCTGAAGACCGGTCGATGATGAGTAAATACTTCCAGAATCAGGTCGCAGGGCAACACAGTATGTTCGACAAGGAATACCGTATCGTCAAACCGGACGATGAGGCTGAACGCTGGGTGCATGGCTTGGGCAGGCTCCAGTTCGATGCCCAGGGTGATTTGCAGAAAATGGTCGGCACGGTCCAGGACATCACCGAGCGCAAACAATCCGACAGCCAGATTCAGGCCCTGGCCTTCTCCGATCCCCTGACCGGATTGCCCAACCGCAGGCTGCTGTTGGATCGGCTCGAACAAGCCATGGCTGCGGCACTGCGGCACGGCCATCAGGGCGCGCTGTTGTTCATCGATCTGGACGACTTCAAGACCCTCAACGACACCCTGGGCCATGACAAGGGTGATTTGCTGCTGCAACAGATCAGCCATCGGCTGATCGGCTGCGTGCGCGAGGGCGACACCGTGGCAAGACTCGGCGGCGACGAATTCATCGTATTGCTCGAAAACTTGATCAGCACCTTGCCTGAGGCGGCCGCGCAGGCTCAGGTCGTCGCTGTCAAAATCCTCAGCGCACTGGGGCAACCCTACGAACTTGAGGGTCACGGACATCACAGCACGGCCAGCATCGGCGTCACCCTCTTTGGTGGCCCCCAGCGTGAAAACATCGATGAACCCTTGAAACGTGGCGAACTGGCGATGTACGAGGCCAAGGCGGCCGGACGCAACTCGATACGCTTGTTTGAGCCGACGATGCAAACCGCATTGGCGGGGCGCGCCGGACTCGAAGTCGATTTGCGCGAGGCCCTCGCCAAAGGCCAGTTCATTCTGTACTATCAGGCCCAGTGCGGAGACAGGAATCAACTCAGCGGTGTGGAAGCACTGGTGCGCTGGCAGCATCCGCAGCGCGGCCTGGTGTCGCCGGTGGAATTCATTCCGATCGCGGAGGCCAGTGGTCTGATTCTGCCCCTGGGCCGCTGGGTCCTGGAGACTGCATGCAAGCAACTCGCCGCTTGGGCACTTCGGCCAGAGCGCTCACACCTGACCATGGCGGTCAATGTCAGCGCCCGTCAAATCAGACAGAGCTCCTTCGTCCAGGAAGTACTGGCCATCCTGGAAGCAACGGGTGCCAGGCCCGAACGACTCAAGCTCGAACTGACCGAAAGCGGACTGCTCGACAATGTGACGGACACCATCGCCAAGATGAATGCACTCAAGGCACAGGGAGTGTCTTTCTCGCTCGATGACTTTGGCACCGGCTATTCGTCACTTTCGTACCTCAAGCGCCTGCCCTTGGGTCAGCTCAAGATTGACATGAGCTTTGTCAAAGACATCCTCACCGACCCCAACGATGCAGCCATTGCCAACATGGTGGTCGCGCTGGCTGAGAGCATGGGGCTGGCCGTCATCGCGGAGGGTGTGGAGACCGAGCCCCAAAAGAACTTTCTGGCCAAGCTGGGCTGCAATAACTATCAAGGCTATCTGTTCAACAAGCCGGCGCCGATTGATGAGTTTGAGGCGTTTGCCGCCTAGGTCTTGCAAGCAACATCGCCAGTTCTGGCACTCGCTTGCCCCTTGGTTGCGACCTTTGGATCCAGTGGATGACCGGCCGCCTTCAGGCCTGCTGCAGTACCGCTGATCAGTCGCTCCAGAATCTGTCTTAAAAATTCTTAACGGACATCATTCGAGATTGCAGCTACGCTTGCTCACCTTATCAAACAGGGACAAAGCCAGCGCGATGAAGCTCCAGAATGACACGGATCTGGTTTGCCTCTTCACTTGATTGCATGCGCAAAAAGGTGGAAAAATCATGAGCCAAACCACGCGCCGGAACTTTGACCTGCCGCTGCTGGACAAGCTGGCCGAGGGTCTTGTCCTGCTCGACCGGAAAGCGCAAGTGCTATCGCACAACCAAGCGGCAGAGCCCTGGGTCAAACAAGCCCGCGCCATGCAGGGCGTACTCAAAGACCTGTTGGATCTGGAAGCACGCGGGCGCATCAAACTGCCGGTGAAGCTGGGGCTGTGGAGCGGAAAAACCGCTACCGATGAGCACCCGGGCGAGGCCTGGCTGATTATGGATGGTCGCCACGACAATGCAATTTGTATCGTGCCGGTGCAAAGCAGCAAAGGCGTTGCAGCTGAATTGGCGCATCTACCGGCGGCCGAGCAAAACTTTCTCCGTCTGCTCGGCGACGAGGCACGCTCGCAAATCACTGCGCTGCGCTTGCTGCTTTCACCGCAGGCGGGTCACGCCTGGCACGACGCGGCGGCCATCACGCTGCAGAGCATGCGCGTCGAATCCTTGCTGCAAGAACTTTCTGACTTGTCGCTGCTGATGCAGCGTGACGATGTGTTTGCCGATGAGCGGCTGAACCTGACTGAACTCGTGGGGGCGGCTTTGCCGCCGGTGACGCTACCCGTTGACCCGGAGTTGGCGGTTTTTTCCATGGGTCAGGAGAGCCCTGCCCAAGGCATGGTGTACGGGCATGCAGCCTGGATGCGTTACGCCTTGCGGGTGCTGTTTGAGGCACTGCAGAACAGCGCTCCGGCGCGAAGCCAGATCAACATCCGCACACGCCAGATGGGGAACTTTGTGATCATCACCGGGCACGTGGCGGCTATCGCACACAGGCGCAGCAGCAAAGCCACCACGCAGCAAGCGGCTACCGATGGCAACGCAACACTAGCCGAAAGTCGTGATTCCCGGGTGCGCTGGCTGATGTGCCGGCGCATCATCGTGCTGCATGGCGGTCAGCTCAAACTCGCTTTTTTACCCACGGGTAGCGCCGACGATGCCAGCAACCCGCCGATTGAATCCTTCGCGCTGACCCTTGGCACCGGCCTGCCAATCAATGAGCGCAGCCGCGCTTCCTGCGGCACCTGCCGGCACGTCTTGCAAGGACAGGCCTATGCCGTTGACCTGTCGCAACTTCTGAATCAACACTAGCGAGTCAAGAAGGAACCCACCATGCACAGCATCCTGATTGTTGACGACCACGCTGACGTTCGCCGCTTGTTCAGCATCACGCTGGGCAAGGAGTTCACCGTTCTGGAAGCCGAGGACGGCAGCAGCGCCCTCAGAGCCATTCGTACCCATCGACCCGAGGCGGTGCTGCTGGACGTGATGATGCCGGGAGAGATGGATGGCCTGCAGGTGCTCGATGCCATCAAGGCGGATCCCGCAACGCGCGGCACCCAGGTCGCCATGGTGACCGCACGCGGTCAGGTTGCGGACGGGCATGACGCCCGCAAGCGCGGCGCAGACGCCTACTTCATCAAACCCTTTAGCCCGCTGCAAGTGGTGGCTTGGGTCAGGAGTCACGTGAAGTGAGCTCACCGAGCGGCCCGCGGTGCCATACTGGCACCTTTAACCCGCCTTGCGCTTCGTGCCGGATTGCGCCTGTCACCGTACGAAAATGTCCTGATGAAGCAAGAGAGTTACGCAACAACGCTGAAGTGGCTGAAAACGAACCCCCCGCTGGATGAGCTTTGCGCAAGATTTCCGGCCGAATGGGCAAGGGTGCAAGAGGATATTACCGCCATCGTGGAGCGCGGTGTCGCGGAAGAACTCAAGGCCTATCTGGAGCGCTTGTCAGCACCTGCAGGGTTGATCCAACCATCTTCCGGGAGCCGGCAAGGAATCATGGCGAGCGCTCTGTCGCAATTTGTCCGTAGCCGCATGGCGCATGAGTCCGTCAAGAAACTCTGCCTGGCCACGCTGGCCGCAGATGCCGGAGTTAAAAAAGGGAAGCTGCGCTTCAATCTGCTCAATGGTTACATCGCCCAGAAACTGCTGTTTTCCAGAGGGTTGGAGCGCAAACCAGCTTCCCTGTTCTGGTTCCGCACGTTCTGGCCGCTGGTCTGGCAAAGGAAGCGGCTTATGCCGCTGGTACAGCCCAGGGGGATTTATTGTTTCTACTCCGACGCACTGATCGAGGCGCTGGCTGCCATGATTTCTTCCAGAAGTTGCCTGGAAATCGGAGCGGGGGACGGGACGCTGACGCGGTTCCTGAAACAGCGGGGTGTCGAGCTAACCGCCACGGATAATCATGGCTGGAACACTGTCGTGACGTACCCGCAGTGGGTCGTCAAGCTTGATGCCCGCCAGGCCCTGGCGACCTATGCTCCAGAGGTGGTCATCTGTTCGTGGCCGCCCTCGCAAAATGACTTTGAGCGCGCCGTCTTTGAGACGCCCAGCGTACAGTTGTACATCGTCATCGGCAGCCGCTACCAGTTTGCATTCGGCAACTGGAAAGACTACACAGGGCAATCCGCTTTCGACCTGCAAGAAGACAAGAAACTGGGCCCGCTGGTGTTGCCCCCCGAACTGGAAGCTGCCGTCTACGTATTCCGGCGCAAGCCCCTCAGTGACGTGCCAAAAATGCAAGTTGCATCTGGTGGACACTCTTGATCAGTTCTGTCGACTGCAAAAATTCGGCCAAGCGCGCCAGTCTCGGTGAATCCAGATGACCTCGCAGATAGAAGAAATCGATGCTCGCGTCAGCACCCAAATCAAACGCCGCAAGATCGCTCACACCGCCGAGCGCGAGTCTTTCACCCAGGCGAGCACAGAAGTAGCACAGCGCCAGACGTGCGCTGGGGCCCTGCTCGATTTGATCGACCGGTGTTACCAGCATCCTGTCGATCCCTGCCACCTCTGCGATCAGACTGGCGGGCAAACCCCATTCCTGCATCAGCAGACTGCCGATTTCGGTAGCGCTCAGCCCCAAGCGCAACTGCTCGGCGCTGGCTCGCTCAAGCAGACCCTTGCCCGGACTCCACAGGATGCTGTCAGGTGGCAATAGCGCGGCGGTCGCAAGGTGACCCAGAAACGACAACACCACTTGGGTCACCAGCGAGCCCTGAGCCGGCAATTCGAGGCGCTGGGCCAGCTTGAAACACAACTCGCCAGCCAAGGCGCTCGCACTCGAAACCATGTCGAACACCTTTTGGCGCTCCGGGCTGCTCGTCCTGACCGACGCTTCCAACATGTACTGCAAGCAGATGCCGCGAACCGAATTCAGGCCCAGGAAGGTAATCGCCTGCCCGATGCTGACCACTGGTCTGCGCAGTCCGTAGAACGGCGAATTGACCCGGGCCAGCACCTGGGCCGCGATCAACGCCTCGCTCGTTATCAGATCGCTGATCTGACTGGAGGTCGCGCTATCCAACAATTCAGGGGAAACCAGTTTGTACAGAGACAGCGGCGGTCTGGGAAGCCTGCGGAGGTCCTCCGTGAGGGCATCACGCCGCCCGGTGGAAAGACTGTCGCTGCCCAGGAAGCGGAATGCTGCCAATTCCTCGGGTGGTGCCAGACTGGGAGTCGGTGGCACCGGCTGGATACGGGCAATGCTGGCCGGGCGGGTCCGATGGGCGGTGTCGGCTCCCGATGCGGTCGAGCCCATTGGCCGCGACGAAGCGCGCTTGACGCTTGACTTCCCCAGAAAGTAGATGATCAGGATGGCTGCAACGGCCAGGATGACGATCAGAATTTCCACTTTGTTGCAACCGGCTGTGTTGCTGAATTGACAGTGAAACCGCCGCTGCGACAGAAACTTCTTCGGCCCATATCAACCCCGGCCAGCGGCGCATCCCAAGGGCGATGCATGGCCATGATCTGACGGGAGGAAGAGCGACATTCGAACCTCATCACGAGCAGTATCGCACTTATTGGGGCAGCCTATTTGTACCGCGCAGACCCTTCGAATCCGCTGCGGCGTCCTCGGCAGCACCCACCTAGCTTCTTGCATTATGCTGGTGGGCCCGCATGCTCCAACTGGAGACGGTACGCGGGCGTGATGGACCGAGGAATACAAATGGCAGCGAATCAGGGTCGGGTGGTTTTGGTGGCGGGGGCAACAGGCCTCGTCGGTCAGGAAATACTGAAGGCCCTGCTGGCCGACAAGGCGGTGGCAGCGGTTCACTGCGTGGGGCGGCGCCCACCCCTTGTCACACACCCCAAACTCACGGCGCATGTGCTTGAGTTGAACGCTCTGCCCGCCCTGCCCAGGGTTGATGAATGCTTTATTGCGCTGGGTACCACCATCAAGGTCGCCGGCAGTCAAGCCGCATTCCGGGCGATCGACCTGGATGCCGTTGTGGCGGTAGCCCGCGCGGCGCTATCCGCCGGCGCAACAAAGCTGGGTGTCGTCAGTGCCATGGGCGCGGACGCACAGTCCCGTGTTTTCTACAACCGCATCAAGGGCGAGATGGAGCAGTCTCTCAAAGAGATGGGGTTCATGAGTCTGGTGATTGCGCGCCCCTCCCTGATCGATGGCGACCGCGCTGCGCTGGGTCAGCGCGAGCGCGCCAGCGAGGGCGTGGGTCTGATGCTGGCACGTGGTCTGCGCCCCCTGCTACCTGCCAACTACCGCGCCATCCTGGCCAGGGATATTGCGCACGCACTGCTGCGGGCAGTTCACGCTGGCCCGTCCGGCGTGACGACACTCCTGTCCGGTCAGATGCAGGGCGGCTGAGATGAAGACGATCGGACTGCTGGGCGGCATGAGCTGGGAATCCACC
>JBAXOZ010000122.1:0-7780 GCA_037132975.1 Comamonadaceae bacterium | reverse complement strand
ACACAAGCCAGCGCTGCCACCAGCAAGGCAATGCCGGCCCATTGCCAGGCGGTGATGACTTCGCCCAGCACCAGCATGCCAGCCGCCAGACCAACGATGGGTACACCCAGGCTGAACGGGGCCACGCGGTTTGCCGGGTGGCGCTTGAGCAAGCCAGTCCAAAGACTGTAGCCAACGATGGTGGCAATCCATCCCAGATAAGCCGCGGCCAGCCAACTCGAAGTGCGCGCCTGCGTCCACTGCCAGCGTGTCGCCTCCGGATCGAACAGGTACGACATGGCAACAAAGGGCAGCACCGGCACCAGGCTGCTCCAGACAATGAAGGCGATCGTCGAGTAGTTCTTGCTGCCTTGCTGCACGCGCCGTGCCACGATGTTGGACATGGCCCACATGAAGGCGGCGCACAGCGTCAGCACAAAGCC
The DNA here is from genome assembly GCA_037132975.1 of Comamonadaceae bacterium. Classification (GTDB taxonomy): domain Bacteria; phylum Pseudomonadota; class Gammaproteobacteria; order Burkholderiales; family Burkholderiaceae_C; genus Rhodoferax. The sequence continues at coordinate 7,358 of JBAXOZ010000122.1, read as the reverse complement.
CAGAAGTGTGGTGGCAGCGCCAACACCCACCCCAGGATTCAGGTAGTTGAGGGCAAAGCACGACAGTCCCGCGGCTGCCAGCAGCAAACCCAGCTGCAGGGGCCGGCTGGCCCGCTCATTCAGCAAGACAAAACCGAACAGGGCGGTGAAAAATACCTGCGTCTGCACCAGCACCGATGCCAGGGCCGCCGTCATGCCAAGCTGCAAGGCGGTGAAAAGAATACCGAATTGCCCGACACCCTGAAACAGACCGTACAGCAGCACCCATTTCCAGGGCACCTTGGGTGGCCGGATGAAGAAGGCCAGTGGCAACACGGCAAACAGGTAACGCGCCGCGCCCAGCTGAAACGGCGTGAAGTCGCGCAGCGCAAATTTCATCGCCACAAAGTTGACACCCCAGACGGTCACCACGACCAGTGCCGCCAGCAGGTCGCGGCCCGAGAGGTTGTTTGGCGTCATTGCGGCGAGCACTTTGTCATTGCGGCGAAACCTTTGTCATTGCGGACTCGATCCGCAATCCAGGGTCCGCGTGGCACTGGATCCCGGATCAGGTCCGGGATGACCACCAGCGGGTTCGGGATGACTACCGGCGGGTCCGGGATGACAATCCGGCGCGTGCAGCAGGCGCTTCAAGTACAGACCGGTGTGACTCAGCGGGTTGGCGGCGATATCTTCGGGTGTGCCGACGCCCACCACCTGACCGCCGCCGGCGCCGCCTTCGACGCCCATGTCGATCAGCCAGTCGGCGGTCTTGATGACGTCCAGGTTGTGCTCGATCACAACGATGGTGTTGCCGGCATCGCGCAACTGGTGCAAGACTTTAAGCAGCAGGTCGATGTCGGCAAAGTGCAAGCCGGTCGTGGGTTCGTCCAGGATGTAGAGCGTGCGTCCGGTGTCGCGTTTGGAAAGCTCCAGCGCCAGCTTGACGCGCTGCGCTTCGCCGCCGGAGAGTGTGGTGGCGGCTTGGCCGAGCCGGATGTAGGACAGGCCGACATCAAGCAGGGTGTGCAACTTGCGTGCGATGGTCGGTTGCGCCTTGAAGAACTCATGCGCCGCTTCCACCGTCAGGTCCAGAATCTGCGCGATGTTCTTGCCTTTGTACAGCACTTCCAGCGTTTCACGGTTGTAACGCTTGCCGGCGCAGACGTCACAGGGCACATAGACGTCGGGCAGAAAGTGCATCTCCACCTTGACCATGCCGTCGCCCTGGCAGGCCTCGCAGCGGCCACCCGCCACGTTGAAGGAAAAGCGTCCGGCGCCGTAGCCACGTTCGCGTGCCACCGGCACTTCGGCCATCAGCTCGCGGATCGGCGTGAACAAGCCGGTATAGGTGGCCGGATTGGAGCGCGGTGTGCGCCCGATCGGCGACTGGTCCACGTTGATGACCTTGTCGAAGTGCTCTATGCCCTCGATCGCTTCATGCGCTGCCGGCTCGTCGTGGGCGCGGTACAGCGAGCGCGCCACCGCCTTGTACAGCGTGTCGTTGACCAGCGTCGACTTGCCGGAACCCGAGACGCCGGTGACGCAGGTAAAGAGTCCCACCGGAAACTCGACGCTGACGCCGCGCAGGTTGTTGCCGCTGGCGTTGATGACGCGGATCGCCTGCAGCTCGCCCTGTGTGGCCAGGTGTTCGGCTTGCCGGGTGGCCCAGGCCAGTGCCGCTTTGCTGGCTGGCGCTTTCGAACCCTGCTTCTTCTCAGTTGCCGCTTTGGTGGCGACCGGCAACCAGGCCGTGCGGTGCTTGGGAACTTCAATCTTCAATACCTGGGCCAGGTACTTGCCGGTCAGCGAAGCGGGATTGGCCTTGACGTCTTCAAACGTGCCCTGCGCAATCACACGGCCGCCGTGAATGCCGGCACCCAGGCCCATGTCGATCACATGGTCGGCAGCGCGCATCATGTCCTCGTCGTGCTCCACCACCAGCACCGAGTTGCCGATGTCGCGCAGGTGTTTGAGGGTGTCGATCAGGCGCTCGTTGTCGCGCTGGTGCAGGCCGATGCTGGGCTCATCCAAAACGTACATGACGCCGGTCAGGCCGGAGCCGATCTGCGAGGCCAGCCGGATGCGCTGCGACTCGCCACCGCTCAGGGTCTCGGCACTGCGGTCCAGGCTCAGGTAGTTCAGGCCAACGTCGTTGAGAAACTTCAGGCGCAGGCCGATCTCGCGCACCACCTTGCCCGCGATCTCGCCCTTGGCCCCGCTCATCTGCAGTGTGCTGAAGTAGGCCAGGCTTTCGCGCAGTGTCAGGTGGCTGACTTCCATGATGGCGCGCGCCTGCTCGCCTTCGCCAATCTTGACGTGACGCGCTTCCTGGCGCAGCCGGCTGCCGCCGCAATCGGTGCAGGGCTGGGTGCTGCGATAACGCGCCAGGTCTTCGCGCACCAGCACCGAGTCGGTCTCGCGGTAGCGCCGCGCCATGTTCGGAATCACACCTTCAAAAGGATGCTTCTTGTTGATTTTCTTGCCGGCAAAGTTGCCGGAATCCATGACGTAGCTGAACTTGATTTCCTCTTCGCCCGAGCCGTGCAGCACGGCCTGCTGGATGGCCGGGCTCAGTTTTTCGAACGGCTGCTCGATGTCGAACTTGTAGTGTTTGGCCAGACTCTCGAGCAGCGCAAAGTAGTAACCGTTGCGCCGGTCCCAGGCCTTGATGGCGCCACTGGCCAGGCTGAGCGTCGGGAAGGCCGCCACCCGGCCCGGGTCAAAAAAGTCCTGCGCTCCCAGGCCATCGCAGCTCGGGCAGGCGCCCATCGGAGAGTTGAAAGAAAACAGGCGCGGTTCCAGCTCCGCAATCGAGTAGCTGCACACCGGGCAGGAAAACTTGGCGTTGAACAGGTGCTCCTGTTGCGTGTCCATCTCCAGCGCAATGGCACGGCCACCGGCCAGGCGCAGCGCGGCTTCGAAACTCTCGGCCAGGCGTTGCTTCAGGTCGGCACGCACCTTGACGCGGTCAATCACCACGTCGATGTCGTGCTTCTCGGTCTTCTTGAGCGCTGGCAGCTGGTCGAATTCAAAGGCCTGGCCGTTGATGCGAAAGCGCACATAGCCCTGTGCCTGCATGTCGGCGAAGACGTCCAGGAATTCGCCTTTCTTCTCGCGCGCCAGCGGCGCCAGAATCATCAACCGGGTGTCGGTTGGCAGCGCCAGCACGGCGTCCACCATCTGGCTCACGGTTTGCGCCTGCAAGGGCAAGTGGTGCTCCGGGCAGAACGGGGTGCCGGCACGCGCAAACAGCAGCCGCAGGTAGTCGTGAATTTCGGTCACGGTGCCCACGGTCGAGCGCGGGTTGTGCGAGGTGGCCTTCTGCTCGATCGAGATGGCAGGCGACAGGCCCTCGATCACATCCACATCGGGCTTGTCCATCAGTTGCAGGAACTGGCGCGCGTAGGTCGACAGGCTCTCGACGTAGCGGCGCTGGCCCTCAGCGTACAGGGTGTCGAAGGCCAGACTCGACTTGCCCGAACCGCTCAGGCCGGTGATGACGACGAGCTGGTTGCGCGGGATGTCGAGGTCGATGTTCTTCAGGTTGTGCGTGCGCGCTCCGCGAATGCTGATGGTCTGCTGGCGCAGGGTGTTGGCCAGGTAAGGGCCGTCGGAAAGGGGATTCAAGGTGGTATTTGCTCGGGAAAACCTGACATGATAGTTAAAGATCGGCGCAATCGGGGACAATCGGTCCCTTTGTGGCCCTGGCGGCTTCCTGATTTGCCTGTTGGAGATCCCCGTTTTGTCTATCGCTGATGCCTCTGCCGAGGAGAAGAAGACCGTTGTTGCCGGAAAGATGACAGCGCTGGAGCTGCGTGCCAGTTTTTCACTGGCATCCATTTTTGCGCTGCGCATGCTCGGGCTGTTCCTGATTCTGCCGGTCTTTGCCATCGAAGCCAGCAAACTGCCCGGTGGCGATGATCCGGCCCTGATTGGCCTGACCATGGGCATTTACGGGCTGACGCAGGCCATGCTGCAGTTCTTGTACGGTCTGGCCTCCGACCGGCTCGGGCGCAAGCGCGTCATCGTGTTTGGCTTGCTGCTGTTTGCTGCCGGCAGCTTGCTGGCAGCCCTGGCACCCACGCTAGCCTGGTTGGCGGCAGGTCGCGCCTTGCAGGGCGCCGGTGCGGTATCGGCGGCGGTGACGGCCTTGCTGGCTGACCAGACGCGCGACGAAGTGCGCACCAAATCGATGGCGCTGGTGGGGGCCAGCATCGGTCTGATGTTTGCCCTCTCGCTGGTGGCCGCACCCTTGCTGGTTTCCTACACCGGCCTGTCGGGCTTGTTCGTCCTGACCGGTGGCCTGGCCTTGCTGGGCATTGCGGTGGTGATCTGGTGGGTGCCGCCCGAGCCAAAGCAGCACAAGAACCAGCCACGCGGACGTTTGCTCGAGGTGCTGGCACTGCCGGCCCTGTTGCGACTGAATTTCGGCGTCTTCATCCTGCATGCGGTGCAGCTTGCCATGTGGATGGCGGTGCCGGCCATGCTGGTGCAGGCCGGCCTGTCGCGCGACCATCACTGGTGGGTCTATCTGCCGGCCGTGCTGGGATCCTTTGTGGTCATGGGTGGTACGCTGTTTCAACTGGAGAAGCGGGGCTATCTGCGCGCCATGTTCCTCACTTCCATCGGTCTGACGGCGACCGTGCAACTGGGCTTGCTGCTGAGTGTGGGCGGCGCCGGCATTGGCGCCATGGTGGCCCTGCTGTTTGTGTTTTTTTACGGTTTCAACGTGCTGGAGGCGAGTCAGCCCAGCATGGTCTCGCGCATGGCGCCGCCGCAGGTGCGCGGTGCCGCCATGGGGGTTTACAACACACTGCAGTCACTCGGCTTTTTTGCCGGTGGCGTGATGGGTGGCTGGCTGATGAAGCACGGCGGCGCGCAGTTGCTGTTCTCTGTCTGTGCCGCGCTGATGTTCTTGTGGCTGCTGGTAGCCTGGCCGATGCGTCAACCAAAGACGTCATAATCAAGTTAATACCTTGCGGGACAGCCCGCAGCTAACCAAAAGGGGACCCCATGGCATCCGTTAATAAAGTCATTCTCGTCGGCAACCTCGGGCGCGACCCCGAAGTGCGTTATCTGCCAAGTGGCGACCCGGTCGCCAACGTCACCATTGCCACCAGCAGCAAGTACAAGAGCAAGACCGGCGAGATGGTCGAAGAGACCGAATGGCATCGGGTCACCTTCTTCGGCAAGCTGGCAGAAATTGTTGGGCAGTACCTGAAGAAGGGTCGCTCGGTCTACGTCGAAGGCCGCATCAAGACGCGCAAGTACACAGACAAGGACGGCGTGGAGAAATTTGCCACCGACATCATCGCCAATGAGATGCAGATGCTCGGCAGCCGTGAAGGCATGGGTGAACCATCCGGCGACGATGAAGGCGGTGGCTATTCGCGCCCGGCGCCGGCATCCCGTCCGGCTGCGGCACAACGCCCGGCAGCGGCGGCAGCGGCCAAGCCATCGAGTGGCTTTGACGACATGGATGACGATATACCGTTCTGAGATGTAACTTTTTGATTTTGTCCATAGAGACCTGCAAGTCGTTGATTTGCAGGTCTTTTTGTTGTTTATGCCGGAGCATCCCATTTTGTTACGATTCTGAATCGCTCCCAAATAGAATTCGTGTGACCGCATGTTCGCTCGCGCCCTCATGGCATTTCTTGCTCTGCCCGGCATGGTCGCGTTCGCAGTGCCCGCGCTCATCGTCAACGCCAGCGGCACACGTTCTGAGATGGCCATGGCTACGACGTTGCTTTTCGCGCTGGGCTTGCTGGCGTTGCTTGCGTGCGTCCGCGAGTTCTACGTCGCGGGCAAGGGCACCCTTGCGCCTTGGGCGCCGCCTGTCAATTTGGTCACATCGGGACTTTATCGCGTCACACGCAATCCAATGTACGTGGCCGTCCTGCTCATCCTTCTAGCCTGGCTCATGTTGTCTCCGACCGCTGACATGGCCATGTACACCTTGTGCGTCGCAGTTGCCTTTCACTTACGCGTCGTACTCGGTGAGGAGCCATGGCTTAAACGGACATTCGGCAATGCCTGGGCCGCATACTCAGCGTCGGTTCCACGGTGGCTGTGGCCGATGAGGACTTGACTGCTGTCTTCTGAAACAAGCAGAGGCCCGAGCGTCCGGGTGCAACGATTTCAGTGCGGTTGAATGCGCTTCCAGTTGTAGCATCAGCAGCTTGTTTCAATCCGAAAATTGAGTGAGAATAATCTGCGTGATTTGGCGGTATACACACCATTAGGCAGTGCAGACAAAACCGTTGGTCAGGAGGCGAAGATGAAAACCAGAGCAACCATCCGGGTCCTTTCGCTGCTACTCGCAGCACCGTGCTTTGCCGGTGACCTTGAGGACGGGGTAAGGTTGTCCGACCAGAAGCGTTATGCCGCATCTGTCACCGCATTTGAAAGAGCGGCGGCAGGCGGCAATACGGAAGCCCAGCGACGTCTCGGATTTATGTACTACCACGGGGAAGGCGTCGCGCAAAACAACCAGCGAGCTGTCACCTTGTTCGAGACGTCCGCGAGGGGCGGAGACATTCTCTCGGCGTCTAACCTCGGGATGATGTACGAGCACGGCATGGGTGTAGACCAAGACGACGCCCGCGCAGCTTCTTGGTATCGAAAGGCCGCAGAATTGGGCGACCCGCGCTCCCAGTTCACTACCAGCATCATGTATTACAAGGGGCAGGGCGTACCTCAGGACCGAGTCGAGGCCGCGAAGTGGTGGACTCTCGCGATGATGAAGGGCGGTGCTGTTGCCGAAATGGTTCGACGTTCCGTCGAGTCGGCTCGGAGCAAGCTGACGCCGGAGCAGAACGCCGAAGGGGAGCGTCGAGCGCAGGAGTGGCAAACTTCGCATCAAGCGAAGAAATAGCACTTTCACCATGGCTGGGGCATCGCCTATCGGGCGGATTGAATGGCTCGTCTGTGGCTGAAACGGGTTTGCTCCACAGTGGGACATGCGCAGGCCGCTATGAACGGCAGCTTGCTGGATGTTCGATTGCATAGATTGGCCTTTCGGTCATACACTGATCCGCAGTTTTCAACGATGGCCCACTCACAGAGAACAATAACCAACCGGTTTAGTCAAGAAAATCTACGATGTGCCAAGTCGCTTTAATGGCAGATGTTTAATGCGACTGTGCCAACTAACCAGAGTGTCACGCTGCAATATATGTTCAAGAACTTCTTTACGCGTGCCAAAGCAGCAGCGAATACACCCTCGGTGGCGCCACCGACAAGCGTCACGGTAACAATGAGCGAAAGGCGTCAAATGTCTCGCCCAATGCCCACGGTAGAAGTGGTCGAAAGCGATTGCGGTGAGACTGAATGGGACGCCTGGATCGAAACCGAGGGAAACCCTTTAGGTCCGG
>JBAXOZ010000121.1:0-7906 GCA_037132975.1 Comamonadaceae bacterium | reverse complement strand
TCAAGCAAATGCGCGAGCAGTCGTTTGATGTGGTTTTTACCGACATCAAGATGCCCGGTATGGACGGCGTTGAATTGGCCGAGCGTGTCAAAGCCAGCCAACCCTGGACGCCCGTCGTCATCATTACCGGTTACGGCACAACAGAGAATGAAAGCCGGGCCAAGGCCGCTGGTGTGTCGGACTTTGTGCGTAAACCGCTTTCGCCCGAGATGATCGAAGCAAGTGCCGCCCATGCGCTGCGCGCACCGGTGGCAGCCCCGGCCGCGCAAGCCGTTGCCGCGCCGGCCGAGCAAATTCAAGCTGAAGCGATAGCGGAAGAAAGTCGCATCAAGAACGTCGCCCTCTTCCTGGCAGCGCCGTTCATCGGTCTGGCCTATGCAGTGATGCTGCCCCTGGTTGGCTTCGCCATGCTGGCCTGGGCCGCCTGGAAAGCGATGAATGCCAACCCGGCTGCCGCAAAAGTGCTGGCCTATGTGAAGAGTGTGGCGCTCTTTGTTGCCGCGCCCTTCATCGGTCTGATTTACGCAGTCAGCCTTCCTTTCGTCGGCATGGTGATGCTGGCAACGGTCGCAGGCAAGGCGCTGCGGGGCCAGAAGCAGGTTGCCTGATACGCTGACCCTTCAATCCCCGAAACACACACCCAGATCACGGCCGGTCTGCAGTGTGTCGCTGTCGGTCGGCACCGCTTTCATCCGCCCGGCCACCTCTTCCAGATTGACGTAGCTCACGTTCGGGAACCCCAGTGAGACCATGACGCCTGACAAGCCTTCGTCAAGCGCACGCACCGCCGCGGCACCGAAACGCAAGGCTGCCAGACGGTCAAAAGCGGTCGGGCTGCCGCCGCGCAGCAAGTGGCCAAGCACGACAACCCGGGTGTCTTTTCCGGTACGCTGGGCAAGATCCCTGGAAACGTCCTCGCCCATGCCACCCAGCCGCTCCGCATGCCCGATTTCGGCCGGTGCCAGCACGGCGCGTTGCCCATGGTGCGGTCGAGCACCTTCGGCCACCACCACCAGCGAATACTTGTGGCCATGCGCTTCACGTTCCTGAACCTTGTTGGCAACCTTGTCCAGATCAAAGGGAATTTCGGGAATCAGGATGGCGTGAGCCTCGCCAGCGATGCCGGCATGCAGCGCAATCCAGCCGGCGTAACGACCCATCACCTCCACCACCATCACCCGATGATGACTCTCGGCCGTGCTGTGCAGGCGGTCCAGGCATTCGGTGGCAAAAGATACAGCGGTGTCAAATCCGAACGTGGTGAAAGTCTTGTCCAGGTCGTTGTCTATGGTCTTGGGAACCCCCACGACCCGCAGGCCCTTGCGATGCAGTTCATTGGCGATGGTGAGCGAGCCGTCGCCACCGGTTGCCACCAGCGCATCAATCCCTTCGCGCTGGAAGTAGTCCAGAATTTCGGAGGAACGGTCGGTGTCGATCAGGGTCCCGTCCGGACCGGGCATGGGAAAGTGAAAAGGATCGCCCTTGTTGGTGCTCCCCAGAATCGTGCCACCGAGGTGAGCAATGCTCAGAACCCGCTCGCGAGTGAGTAGCATCACCCCCCCTGCAGGGTAACGTTCGGGCTGCAGGATGCCGTTGAAGCCATCTCGAATACCGACACATTCCCAGCCACGATTGGCAGCGGCCGTGACGGTGGCTCGAATCACTGCGTTAAGGCCGGGCGCGTCACCCCCCCCGGTACAGATGGCAATGCGTCGTATAGGCTGGGGCATTCAGAACTCCTTTGGCAGGATGATGATCAAAGCATAAAGCATTCGCAAAGTCGATTCACGTCGGAGTAGCTAGCCGCCGTCAAAAAGCTGCCCTCAGCCAGCAACCAACTGCCCGGCAAAGGTCTTGATGCCACGCAGCATCATTTCAATCGACACCGCCACCAGCACCAGGCCCATCAGGCGCTCCAGCGCCACCACAAAGCGGTCGCCAGCGATGCGCTGGATGCGCTCTGCCAGCACCAGCACCACAGCGCTCACGGCCATCGTGACAGAAAGCGCGGCCATCCACTCCAGACGCCGCTCGGGCGCTTGCGAAACCAGCAACAGCACGGTGGCCAGCGCCGACGGGCCGGCAATGGCGGGAATGGCCAGCGGAACGATCAGCGGCTCACCGACCATCTCGTCCGTCTCGGATTTGGGTGGCGGAAAAATCATGCGCAAGGCGATCAGAAACAGGATGACGCCGCCGCCTATCTGCAACGACAGTTCACTCAGATTCATGACGCGCAAGAAACCATCGCCGACAAACATGAAGGTCAGCAGCAGCACGAAGGCGATCAGCACCTCACGCAGAATGACCCAGGGCCGGCGCTGCACCGCCACGTTCTTCAGCGCGTTCGCAAAAATCGGAATATTGCCGACCGGATCGGTAATCAGAATCAGCAGGATGGTGGCTGAAGCGAAGGTGTAATTCATACCCGCAGGATAGCAGGCCGGCGCGGCATCAGCGCTCCAGTTTTTCCTGACAGGCAATGCAACGCGGCGCTTCCGGTGCGGCGTGCAAGCGCGCCGCCGGGATGTTCTCGCCACAATCCAGACACTGGCCATAGCTGCCGGCTTTGATGCGCTCCAGTGCGGCGTCAACCAGCCTGATCTCTGCCGATTCACGGTCATCCAGTGCAAATTCCAGATCGCGCGCACTGTTCACCTGGGCATCGGTGTCCTCAGCACGGCTGAAGTGTTCGGCCGAGGCTTCCGCTCGACCCACCGCACCGCCACGCAGCGTCGTCAACTGCTCCATGAGACTGGCGCGCTGCGCCAGCAATTGTTTCTGGAACGGGGCTGTGTTTCTTGTGCTCATGAGGAACTTCTCCAGTGACTTCGGCTTTCAGCATGCGCTGTTGGCGGTCTTGTGTGTTTGACAAAGGTCAATCAGGAACGGCTTAGCCGCACGATCGGTCATAATGCCCGGCCACACACACCCTGCACCAGACTTGCCCGCACCCCGGGGTGCCGGATCCAACAGGTAGAAAGCACATGAAACTGAAATCCCTCGCCCTCACCGCGGCACTGGCCTGCAGCGCTGCGTACGCCCAGAATGTAGACATCAGGGACGCCTGGATCCGCACTTCGGTGCCAGGCCAGAAGGCGACGGGCGCCTTCATGAAGATCACGGCCAAGGACGGCACCAAACTGGTTGGCGCCGCGTCGCCAGCGGCTGGCGTCGCGGAGGTTCATGAAATGAAAATGGAAGGCGATGTGATGAAGATGCGCGCCGTTTCCGGAGGCCTTGACATCGCCGCTGGCAAGACCGTGGAACTCAAACCCGGCGGCTACCACGTCATGCTGATGGACCTGAAAGCCGCGCTCGTCAAGGACAGTACCGTGCCATTGACGCTGACGTTCAAGGACGCCAGGGGCGCCGAGAGCAAAGTGGAACTCAAGGTTCAGGTGGCAACCACTGCGCCAGCTGCAGCAGGCGCCAAGGCCGGTGACATGCCGGCGATGGACCACAGCAAGCACAAGCCCTGAACCGCATTCGCACAGGCGGGCCTGACGCCAGTTACTTCACCGCAACCGCATCCGTGATGCGGTAATACAGCCCGTACGGGTCATCCTTCAGGACGGCAAAACGCCCCTGCACCACCACCACGTCCAGTGAGTATTTCACTGGCGTTTTGGTTTTGACTTCGACCATGCTCTCCGGGCCACCCGGCACACAGAACGAGCAGCTCATGGGCACCGAGGTGAGCAGGAAATGGCTCTGCTTCTCGCCTGGCTCCAGCGGCATCATGAAGCCCTGGATGCGCTGCGTCCTGTCACCCAGCGCCTGCACCTTGGGCGGAAAATCTGGCAGCAGACGGCTCTTGACGGTCTGCGTCTTCACATCGGTCAGCACCGACCAGGCCAGCACATCGGCGCGCTCGGCCAGCGGCGCAAACGGGCTGTTCGGACTGTGCACGCCGGGGCCGGTGCCGCCAGCGGGAAGGGGGGAACCGGTCTGCGCCAGACTGCCCAGGGGCAACAGGCAAGCCAGCGCCAGAGTGGCAAGGGAGAAAGCCGTCTTGTTCATGAATTCATTGTCCTTGAAGAAGTTCCAACACACTGACCCGATAGGCACCCAGTGCCGGCAACAGCGCTGCCAGCGTGGACACGCCGAGCGCCATCGCTGGCACCAGCCACAAGGTCGGCGGCCAGACCATGCCACCCACCAGAAGTGAATTATCCAGCCGCAGCAACCAGCCCAGCGCAGCGGCCATGCCCTGCCCGCCCAGCAGCCCCAGCGCAGCAGCCAGCAGGCCAAGCCAGAGGGCTTCGAGCAGCAGCAAGGCTGCCAGCTTGATCGGCGGCGCTCCCAGCATGCGCAGCAGCGCCAGATCACCCCGGCGCTCACGCACTGCGCTCCACAGCGCGATGAAGACGCTCAGGCCAGCCGTGAGCAGCAGCACACCGGCAAAAGCGCGCAGCACATCGGTACCCAGCCCCAGCATGCTCAGGAGCCGCGTGATCTCCAGCGCTGGCGCGGCGGCCTGCATGCCGGTCTGGCTGTTGATGTAGCGCGGAAAGCTCATCGCTGCCAACGGTGTCTTGTAACGCAGCAGCGCCAGCGTGACTTCGCGCTGTTCCAGCAACTGCTCCTCGCCCTCCTCTTCAGCCTTGCCATGCTCTTCGTGCACCTGCCAGACCGATGCGGTATCGGTCAGGATCAGGCGATCCAGCACACTGCCACTCGGGGCCAGGATGCCAACCACGGTGTAGAAGTTCTCGCCATGCGCATGGCCGCCCGCTGCCAGGCCATGCGAGCCGACAAAGGTCTGCCCCACCGCCATACCCGATTTGCGCGCGCTGATGGCACCCAGCACCACCTGCATGGGCTGCGTCCAGAGTTGCCCCTGCGCCAACTGCGCCCGGTAATGCGCGATGTAGTCGTGCGAACTGCCGACAATGCGAAATCCTTGAAAGCTGTCGCCCAGGCTCAGTGGAATCACCTGCGCCACCAGCGGATGCTTCTGCAGTTCCAGCACTGCTTTCAGTGGCACATTGCCCGGTGGCACGTCGATGTGAAACACCCCCGACAGAATCAGTTGCATCGGGCTGCCCTTGGCCCCCACCACCAGATCGATGCCCTGCAAGTCACGCTCGAACGCTTTGTCGAGTTGGTGTGAAACCAGGATCAGGAAAGTGATGGAAGCCAGGCCCAGACTCAACAGGAGCAGGTTCAGCGCCGCGGCCAGAGGTCGCGACCAGAGGTAAGTCCAGGCCAGCGTCAGTGTCTTCATGGCGGATTACGCAAGAGTTGCAGGCGCTGCAAGCCGGCGCAGTCCGCAGTATCGGCCGCCAGCAGCGCTGCGACACGGGCATCGTGGGTGGCAATCACCAGCGTGGCCGATTGCGCGCGCGCCGTCGCCAGCAACAGGGCCACGGCATCGGCTGCGGCGGCGTCATCCAAACTGGCGCTGGGCTCGTCGGCCAGAATGACTTTGGGCTTTTGCAGGACCGCACGCGCCAGTGCCACGCGCTGCGCCTGACCGCCCGAGAGCTGGGCCGGCTTGCGGCCGGCAAATTCTTTCACGCCCAGCGCAGTCAGGGCGGCGTCAATGGCAGCCGGGTCTTCAGCCAGGCCAGCGGCCCACTGCGCGAGCGCCAGGTTCTGCCACACCGTCAGCGCCGCGCTCAAATGCAATTTTTGCGGCAGAAAGCCGATGGTGCTGGCGCGCCATGCGTCCGTCGCCACCGGGTCAAGATCGTGCAGTGCCTGGCCGGCGACCACCAGCTGACCCGAAGTCGGCCGCACCAGACCCGCCATCAGCGCCAGCCAGGTCGACTTGCCGCAGCCCGACGGACCACTGAGCAGCAGCGTCGCCCCTTGCGCCACTGCGACATCCGGGAAGCGCAAGGTCGCTGCGCCAGCGTACTGGTAGCTCAGGCCTTGCGTGCAAATCATGGCGCATTATTACCCGCACAATGTGGAGTAAGCTGTCACCTATCAAATGCTGACCGTTCCCATCAACCCCTTTGGAGATGCCATGAGTGATTCACAAAATTCCGGTTTCGGAAAATTCGTCCCTGGTTTTGATTTTCTCCAGAACCTGGCCAAAGGGGCAACGCAAAACATTCCGCAAATGCCCAATCTGGCTAACTGGATTGCACCCACGCTCAATTTGGAAGAACTGGAAAAGCGCATCGAGGAACTCAAGACCGTGCATTTCTGGCTGGAGCAAAATTCCAAGGCGTTGGGCGCCACGGTGCAGGCGCTGGAAGTGCAAAAGATGACCCTGGCCACCTTGAAGGGCATGAACTTCAACATTGGCGACATGGCCAATGCGCTCAAACTCAAGGCAGCCGATACCGTGTTCTCTGGCGTGCAGCGCGGCATCGACAAGGCGGCATCGACGGCGCAGAGCATCTCCGAGGTAGCGGCCGACGCGCAAGCCGTGGCCAAGAAAGTCCGCAAGGCCGCCAAGCCCGCGGCCACCGCTGCCGCAGGCATGGTCGATCCGATGCAGTTATGGGGCTCTCTGACGCAGCAGTTCCAACAAATCGCGGCCAGCGCCATGAAAGATGCCGGCAAGAACACCGCCATCGACATGACCAAGAACATGGCGGCGGGCTTTGCCAAGGAAGCCGTCAAAGCAACAAAGAACGCCGCCTCCAGCGCCGTCAAAGCCCGCGCCACTGCCCGGAAGACGCCAAGAAGATAAGCGGATGAAATTGTTTCCGTATGGTCATGCCACGCACCCGCAGTGGCGCATGGCGGCGGGCCTGGTGCTGGCACAGGTGCGCGCCCAGATGGCTTTGCACGACTATGCCAGTGCGCCGACGCTGGCCCTGCTCTACATCACCGACCACTACGCCCAGGAGGCGCAGGCGATTCTCGACCATTTGAGCGCGGAACTGCCCGAAGTCACCGACTGGTCGGGCACCGTGGGCATCGGCATTGCCTCCAACAACGTCGAATATTTTGACGAGCCGGCGCTGACATTGATGCTGTGCGAGCTGCCGGGTGACCAGTACCGCGTGTTCTCCGGTGTGGCCCCACTGGGTCTTGGTTTTGAAGCGCATACGGCACTGGTGCACGCCGATGCCAACACCCCGGAGCTGACCGGCCTGATCGAGGAAATGGCTTTGCGCACGGACTCGGGCTACCTGTTTGGCGGACTGTCGTCCAGCCGCTCGTCCACAGTGCAGTTTGCCGTTGGCGGCAATGGCAACATCAAGGGTCACGGTGCTGCCGGCGGCGTCTTCAGCGGCGGTATGAGCGGTGTCGCCTTTGGCGAACGCGTCAGCCTGGTGTCGCGCGTGACGCAGGGTTGTCTACCGGTATCCAGAGCACACCGGATTGACTCCGCGCGCAGCAACCTGGTGACAGAACTTGACGGTGAACCGGCGCTGGACGTGCTGCTGCGCGATCTCAAGGTATCTTTGAACCAGCCCGAGCAGGCGTTGCGGGAAATACGTGCCACGCTGGTCGGCTTGATGCGACCGGCAGAGCAGGGCGGTGCGACCGACGACGCGGTGGCGATTGGCCGCAGTGGCAACTTTGGCAGCGATGTGCTGGTGCGCCACATCATCGGCCTCGATCCGGCACGGCGCGCCGTGGCCGTGTCTGACCAGTTGGAAGCAGGCATGCAGCTGGCGTTCTGCCAGCGCAATGTGCAGGCGGCCAAAGCAGACTTGATGCGTGTCTGTGCCGAAATTCGGGAAGAGCTCGAACCTGAAGAACTACCGGTGGAAGCGCTGACGGCATTAACTGCGTCCGAGGCCGAAGCCGCACCCCATCCAGCGCGTGGCATTGCAGGCGCCATTTATGTCAGCTGTTCCGGACGCGGCGGCCCCCACTTTGGCGGACCGAGCGCCGAAATGCAGATCGTGCGTCGTGCGCTCGGCGATGTACCGCTGGTCGGCTTCTTTGCCGGCGGCGAAATCGCCCGCAACCACCTGTATGGCTATACCGG
>JBAXOZ010000120.1:0-7938 GCA_037132975.1 Comamonadaceae bacterium | reverse complement strand
GCAGGGGGCAGGTTATAGGACTCGATGTGGGTATGACGCATGGCATGCCTGTTGAAAAATGGATTCAATAAACCCGCTTGCCAGCGACCCAGGTCTCCATCACCGTAGGCATGCCAGCCCGGTTCATGCGCACCCGCAGCAGGTCAGCGCGCTGGCCCACTGCCAGCTGTCCGCGGTCTGACAGACCGATGGCGCGAGCCGGATTGAGCGTCACCGTTCGCACTGCCTTGGGCAAGGTCCACTGCGCCAGATGACCCAGCATGAAAACGGCGAGCAGCAAGCTGGAGGGCACATAGTCGGACGAAAAGATGTCCAGCAGGTCGGCCTGCGCCAATTCCGCGGCAGATACGTTGCCCGAGTGCGATCCGCCCTTGACCAGGTTGGGGCCGCCCATGATGATGGCCATGCCGGCCTCGCGCGCAGCCTGTGCTGCAGCCAGGGTGGTTGGAAATTCGGACAAGACGATGCCCTCGTCGACTGCCTGGTGAACGTCCGTTACCAGCGTGTCGTCATGGCTGGCCAACGGAAGGCCACGCGCCCTGGCGGCCGCGACGATAGCCTGACGGTGCGGCACGGCGTAAGCCTGCTGGTCCGCCTTGCGCTGCGCAATCATGGCATCGAATGCTGCGTCGCTGAAGCGCTCATTGCGTTCGGCGTAGCGACGATAACTCTTCAAGTTGCGCCACTGGCGCTGCCCCGGTGTGTGATCCATCACGCTGACCAGTTTCAGCAAGGGGTCGTCGGCGTACTGGTTGAATACTTCAAGAATGTCCGGCACCGAAATCTCGCAACGCAGGTGCAGCAGATGTTCGATGCGCAGCAAGCCCTCGTCGCGACATTGGTGCAGGGCTGCAATCGAAGTGTGCTGAGTCTGGGCCCGGGCGCCGCCCTGGTCCAGGTCGCCGATGACAACCGAATCAAGCACTGTGGTGATGCCGGCAGCCGCGCACTGCGCGTCATGCACCACCATGGCGGAGTGGGCGTTCCACAAGACACCGGGCCGCGGTGCCAGGTGCTTCTCCAGGTTGTCGGTGTGCAACTCCACCAGGCCCGGCAGCAGCCAGTCTCCCGCCCAGTCCCCGCCCTCAATGACCGACGTGGAGCCTGGATCCATGGCACCAATCAGATCGCCGTCCATCACCAGGTTGCCGGTAAATTCTTCATCGGCCGTCACAAGACGGGCGTTTCGGATGATGCGTTGCGTCATGTTGTACTTTCCTGTTCAGTTCGGCCCGCGTTACGGTATTGCTCGACATCGAATGTTCGGGTTGCCACCGCGTCACGCACTTCGTCATCATGAAAGATGCCAACCACGGCGCTGCCCTGCTCGCGCGCCGCACGAATCAGGTTCACGACGACGCGCCGGTTATCGGCATCGAGCGAGGCGGTCGGCTCATCGAGCAGCAACACCGCCGGGGCGGTGATCATGCCGTGCGCAATATTGACGCGCTGCTGTTCGCCGCCAGAAAACGTAGCCGGTGGCAAATGCCATAAGTGTTCCGCCAGATTCATGCTTTGCAACCATTGGGCTGCCTGCGCGCGCGCTTCGTCGGCAGGCACGCCGATGCGACGCAGCGGGTCGGCCACGATGTCCAGCGCCGACACGCGCGGGATGACACGCAGGAATTGCGAAACATAGCCCAGCGTGTACCGGCGCAGTTCAAACACTTCCCGCGGCGCCGCGCTCGACAAGCTGACCCAGACGCCTTGATGGCGAATGCGCACCTCGCCACTGCTGGCAGCGTAGTTGCCGTAGAGGCAGCGCAGCAAGGAGCTCTTGCCGCTACCGGAATGGCCCGTCAGGGCCAGGCATTCCCCGGCACGCACGCTCAGGTCAATGCCGGAAAACACAGGCAACTGCAAGCCGCCGCGTCCGTACAGCGTAAACGTCTTGGACAAAGCGAGGGTTTCAATGAGAGCAGTCATGGTGTCAGCACCGAGGAAACCAGCAGTTGGGTATAGGGATGTTGGGGGTCGTCCAGCACGCGATCGGTCAAACCCTGCTCGACCACGCAGCCGTCCTTCATTACCAGCATGCGTTGCGCCAGCAGTCGCGCAACCGCCAGGTCGTGCGTCACTACCACCGCTGCCAGCTGCAATTCGTCGACCAGTTCACGCAGCAGGTCCAGCAGGCGTGCCTGCACCGACACGTCCAGTCCCGTGGTAGGTTCGTCCATGAACACCAGGCGCGGCTGGGTCACCAGGTTGCGCGCAATTTGCAGGCGCTGTTGCATGCCGCCGGAGTAGCTGCCCGGCAGGTCGTCAATGCGCCCGGTGTCGAGTTCGACGCGCGCCATCCAGGACAGAGCTTCGCTGCGCAGCTGACCATAGTTGCGCGCCCCCAGCGCCATCAGACGTTCACCGACGTTGGCACCGCCTGACACATTCATGCGCAGACCATCGCGCGCATGCTGCTCGACAAAGCCCCAATCGGTGCGGGCCAGGCGGCGCAGCTGGGCCTGCGACATGCTGGCCAGATCCATCAAGTGATCGGGTTCGCTGGCAAGGTCGCTGCGCACCTCGTAATGCACCGAACCTTCGTCGCAGCCCAAACGTGCGGCCAGCAGGCGCAGCAAGGTGGTCTTGCCGGAGCCGGATTCACCCACGACCGCCAGCACCTCGCCCGGATAGAGGTCAAAACTGACGTCGCGACAAGCCCAGCGGGGCTGGCCCTGATGAACGTAGGCCTTGCTGGCACGGCGGGCCGACAACAGTACACCCGGCTTCATGCAGCCTCCTGTTTCACGACTTGCTGGCTGCCGACGTGACCGGCCTGGCGCCGCTCTTCACAATAGTCACTGTCCGAACACACGAACAGGCGGCTGCCCTGATCGTCGACGATCATCTCGTCGAGATAACTCTCGCTGGCACCACAAAGCGCGCAGGCGTGCTCCCAACGCTGCACTTCAAACGGATGGTCCTCAAAGTCCAGGCTGCGCACCGTGGTGTAGGGCGGCACCGCATAGAGGCGCTTTTCCCGCCCGGCACCAAAGAGCTGCAAGGCCGGGTTCATGTGCATTTTCGGGTTGTCAAACTTGGGGATTGGCGAGGGCGACATCAGATAGCGCTCGTTGACCAGCACCGGGTAGTCATAGGCACGCGAAATTGCACCCAGCTGCGCGATGTCCTCGTACAGCCTGACGTGCATCAGGCCGTATTCAGTCAGGGCATGCATCTTGATGGTCTCACGCCGGCGCGGCTCCAGGCGCGCCAGCGGTTCGGGCATGGGCACCTGGTAAACCAGAATTTGGGACGCGTTCAAAGGCGCCTCCGGAATCCGGTGACGCGTCTGAATCAGTGTCGCCTGGCGCGTCGCCTCGGTCGTCGCAACGCCGGTGGTGCGTTCGAAAAAACGCCGGATATTGACTGCATTGGTGGTGTCATCGGCGCCCTGGTCGATCACCTTGAGCACATCGCTTCGACCAATGATGCTGGCCGTGATCTGCACACCGCCGGTACCCCAACCATAGGCGAACGGCATCTCACGCGAGCCAAACGGCACCTGATAGCCCGGCACCGCCACGGCCTTGAGCAAGGCGCGCCGGATGCGCTTCTTGGTGCGCTCGTCAAGAAAGGCGAAGTTGTAATGTTGTTCGATCATGCACTCTCCTGTGGCGCGCGCGCGCGCAGCTTGCGCACCAGTTCCAGTTCGGCCTGGAAGTCCACATAGTGCGGCAGCTTCAGGTGTTGTACAAAGCCGGAGGCTTCAACGTTGTCGGCATGCGAAAGAACAAACTCCTGGTCCTGCACTGGCGCGACGTGCGGCTCACCCAACTCATCCGCACGCAGCGCACGATCGACCAGGGCCATGGCCATGCTCTTGCGCTCGCCGCCGCCAAACGCCAGACCATAGCCCTGCGTGAACTGAGGCGGCAATTCACGACTGCCGTTGAACTGGTTGATCATCTGGCACTCGGTAACCTCGATGTCGCCAATGTCAATTGCAAAGCCGAGTTCATCTGGCACCAGCTCAACGCTGACAAAACCACGCCGGATCTCACCGGCAAACGGGTGTGAGCTGGCGTAACCGCGCTGGGTTGAGTAGCCCATGCCCAGCAGCCAGCCTTCGTCGCCGCGCGCCAGCGCCTGCAGGCGCAGCTCGCGCGCAGCCGGAAACATCAGGGGCTCGCGGGTAAGGTCAGCGGCTGGCGCATCGTCATCGGGGTCTGGCGTTTCGAGCAGCCCTTCGCGCGCCAGCAACTGATTGATGCGTGGCACCGTTACCGGCCCATCGCCTGAGCCGGCGTCGGATGGCAGGCAGGCTGGCTGCTCTGCAGCCGTGTCAACCGGCGACCCGGCGCTGCTCGTGTCTTCCGCCAGCAGCGCAAAGTCGAGCAAGCGTTGCGTGTAGTCGTAAGTGGGCCCCAGCAACTGGCCGCCCGGAACTTCCTTGAAGGCAGCAGAAATGCGCCGCACCAGGTCGATACGCGCCGTGTCCAGCGGCAGCGCATAGCCCAGGCGCGGCAACGTCGTGCGGTAGGCGCGCAGCAGGAAGATGGCTTCCATCAGGTCACCGCTGGCTTGCTTGATGGCCAGTGCCGCCAGCTCGGGGTCGTAAAGTGAACCTTCGCTCATGACACGGTCGACTGCCAGTGAAAGCTGTGAGCGAATCTGTGCCACCGACAGGGCGGCAAGCGTCGTGTCGCCACGACGCTGTGCCTCCAGCAAACGCCAGGAGCTCTCGATCGCAGCGGCGCCGCCTTTGACTGCAACGTACATCTCAGACTCCTTCCGGCGGACTGACGCGCGTCGTGCGCGGCAGACCGACAAGCTGCTCGGCGCAGGTAAAGATGATGTCAACGCCCTGCGGGAACGCCGCATGGTTGACTTGCCACTGGGTCCAGAAGTCAGCTGAAAGCCCTGGCAAAGCTAGCCGGCGCTGCTCCTGGATGCCGGGGCCTCGCCATTGCGTCTGCGTGCCGCCCTGCAGGCTGGGCAATTCAATCACGAGCGTGCTGGAGAATTCGGGAGATTTGGCGCTGCCGGCGGCAAAGTCTGCCAGGGCGGGTGCTGATCCGACATCGGTCAGCAACGCAAAACTCGCCATCGCCGGGCGCGGCGCCACGGTCGCACCGGTGTGAAAGCGAAGCCAGTGCTGCAAATCCGGGTCTGCGTTCTGCCACCAGACGGGGGTTTCTTCATCACACAGCGTCAGCAACAGACGGGCCATCGCACCACCGAGCGCCACACCGGGCAAGGCCGGCGCCAGCGTGTTGACTTGTCCTGGTCGTGCCAGCGCATCGAGCAGCGCGCGAAATGCAGACTGTGTTTCATGCACCTCGTCCAGCAGACCTGGCGCAAGACTTGTGGTCGTACTCATGCATCACCTCGTACCAAGGTAAAGAACTCAACTTTGGACGGCGCCACCTCACGGCGCCGGCTATCGCGTGCCTGCGCCTGCTGCGCTTGCAGGGGTTCGATGAGTGTGCGCTGCAGTTCGTCATGCCAGGCCGGATCCTGCAACAGGGCATCAAACAGCGCCGCCAGTTCAGCGCGGCGCTTGTCACGACCCAGCGCATAAGCCACCCCCAGCGCTCCGTTGCCAAGGCGCACAGCGCAGCGCACGACGCTGGCCTCGCCAAGGTTGAAAGGGTTGCCGGTACCGCCGACACGCCCGCGCAGCATCAGCATGCCCACTTCCGGAGGTCGAACCTGTTGCAGTGCGGGCAACTCACCGAGCAGCACGCGTTTGGCCTCAAGCTCGCTCAGGCTCGCGCGTGCCAGCACGGCCAGCCAGGTGCGACGCGCCGACAATTCACCGGACGCAGTGTTGTTTGTCATACAGATGTCTAAATCAGTCACTAAAGTTCAAGCCTATGCCACCAACCATGAAGCCGTCATGGAACAGGCGTCTAGTTCACTGCGACAACATGAAACATTTATGACATTGAGCCAAGTTATTTCGGCCAGCGCGCCGGGACGGCGTTGCGGCGTTGCCGTGTGGCGCCAGATTGCCGACACCCTGACAACCGAAATTCGGGACCGCGCCTACGTGGCCAGTGGTCGCTTGCCAGGTGAAGTTGAACTGGCAACCCGCTTTGCCGTGAACCGCCACACCTTGCGCCAGGCGGTGGCGGCGCTGCAAAGCGATGGCCTGGTACGCATTGAACCCGGGCGCGGTACCTTCGTGCAACACGACTTGCTGGACTACGCCCTCTCCAACCGGACCCGCTACAGTGAAAACCTGCAGCGCCAGGGCCTGTTGCCAAGCCGGCAGTTGCTGACAGCCCGGGAGATGCTCGCGCCGGAAACCGCTGGTCGCGAACTCAAACTCGGCAAGGGTGACAAGGTTTTGATGGTCGAACTGCTCGACGAGGCCGATGGAGCCCCGATCGGGCTGGCCACAGCCTATTACCCGGCTGCGCGCTTTGGCGGCCTGCTGGAGATGCTGGCGCTGGGAAATCGCAGCACCGACATCCTGAAACATTTTGGTGTGCAGGACTATTTGCGCTTGCAAAGCCGCATCACCACGCAGATGCCAAGCGAGGAGACGGCACGGCTGCTCAAGCAGCCTGCCAACCGACCGCTGCTGTGCGTCGAGTGTCTTGACGTGGACATGCTGGGCCAACCCATCAAGTACGGGGAAACCGTCTTTTGTGGTGACCGCGTGCAATTGGTCGTCAACGCCAGGGACGATGCATGACAGCGCGCTATGCCATCTATTTTTCGCCTGCCAGGCCTTCTCCATGGTGGACTTTTGGCGCGCACTGGCTCGGGCGCGATGAGTGTCAGGATGCAGCACTGACACAGCCAGTCTCCAGCCAGGTCGAGCTGGCCGACCTTTCTTGCGTCACGGCGGAGCCGCGTCGCTATGGTTTTCATGCCACGCTCAAAGCGCCCTTTCACCTGGCGGGCAAACACACCGTCGATGACCTGGCGGTTCGCATGGATGCGCTGGCGAAGACACTCAAGCCCGTTGCCTTGGGCCCCTTGCACGCCATCATGCTGGGCAACTTTGTCGCGCTGGTGCCGGTCAATCGTCCAGCACAGCTGGCATCACTGGCCGACGCCTGTGTGATTGGACTCGATGACCTGCGCGCGCCCTTGTCCGAGGCCGACCTGGCACGCCGCCTTGCCGCCCCGCTGAACACCAGGGAGCAAGAGTTGCTGCGGCAATATGGCTATCCCTATGTGCTGGAACGATTCCGCTTGCACTTCACCCTGAGCGGCCCCGTGCCGGCACACACTGCGCGCTGTGTCATCCAGGAAGTGGCCGAGTCCGTCAAGCAACTCAATGCGACTGCGCCCTTGCAACTCGACCGGCTATGCCTGTTTGTCGAGAGCGCCCCGGGTCAACCCTTCAAGCGACTGATCGAATTCACCTTGGGTGCGTGATCCACTTTGTGAACGAAACCCTGTCATCACGCCGACGCAATGCATTGCACACAATCATTTGCGCCATCGTGTGCGCGTTGTATCAATCAACTTAACAGGAGTGACTCATGAACATTGAAAATGCAAGCAACAACATTGACGATCAGGACACGTCCGAAAATGGTGCCGCAGAAGACGAGCTGCAAATGGAACAGGAAAGTGAAGTGAAAACCGACAGTTCAGAAGTTGACGAACAAGCGGTTGACCAGCAAATGGCCGGCATCACGGGCGAGGAATTTCAAGGTGCTTTGAGCTCGGTGAGCGAAGCCGTGCGCCAAGTCGGCGAAAGTTCCGACTGGGAGACTGAAAGTGAAAGGCTGATCCGCGAGGTCACCGACAAGGCTGGTCAGATGGGTTGAATCCTGGCTCTGGGGCTTTCGTATCGGCTAGTCGATGAGCACACCACCCTGCCGAAAGCGATAAGGTCCAGCATAGTCGCCAATGGTGCAGGTATGACTGACCAGGCGGCCCTCGCACCACAGATGCAGTTGATAGCCGGGCGGCTCCAGCACAAAACAATCCGGCCCATCAGCACGCAAATCCAGCGCAACCTGATGCGCCGGG
>JBAXOZ010000119.1:0-7998 GCA_037132975.1 Comamonadaceae bacterium | reverse complement strand
ATCACCACCACCATATTGAAGGTCTCGGCAATCTTGCGCGCCGTCATGATGGAGTAAAAACATTCCTCGATGGTCCCCGGCGCCATCACCACCTTGGGTGCGTCGCCATGGCTGCCATAGATCGCGGTCATCAGGTCGCCCTGTTCCATCTTGGTGGGCTGCCCGGTGCTGGGGCCACCGCGCATCACGTTCACCACCACCAGCGGAATCTCACCCATCACGGCCAGGCCGATGGCTTCCTGCTTCAGGGAATAGCCCGGACCGGAAGTGATGGTGATGGTGCACTTGCCGGCGTAGGACGCGCCAATCGCAAAAGCGCAGGCAGCAATCTCGTCTTCAGCCTGGTGCACCATGCCGCCGACGTTCTCGAACACTTCCGAGAGGTAGTGCGAGGCCGATGTGGCTGGCGTGATCGGGTACATGGCGCAAATTTCCATACCGGAGCCGAGGACGCCCAGCGCCAGTGCGGTATTGCCATTGACCACGATTTGCGGCTCGGTGGCGCGCTTGGCCGGAATGCTGTAGCAAAAATCAAGATTTGCTGCCGCCCACTTTTGCCCGGCTTCGAGCAGCATGATGTTGGAATCAACCACCGCCTGGGACTTCTTGCCGAAAGCGAGCACGATTTGATCGATGGCAAGTTTTACTTCCAGGCTGTAGATGTAGCACAGCATGCCCAGAGCGAACATGTTCTTGCCGCGCTTGGCGTCGGCCACCATGGTGCGGCAGACCTGTTCCATCGGGATTTCATACACCCGGTAGCCCGCAGCCACCAGTTTGTCGTGAGCTTCGACGTACGACGCCACGATCTTCGGATCCTTGTGCGTGCGCCACATGCTCTCGAGCAAAATGATGCAGTCCGGTTTGAGTTCCTTGGCGCGCACCCGTCCGAGCAGCACCTGCTCGTTGAAGGCCACCACCAGATCGGTCTCATCACCGCCGTTGGTGATGTAGTCCGAGCCGATGCGGATGCGGTTGCCGCTGGCGCCGGCCACGCTGCGTGCCGGTGGGCGAATTTCTGCCGGAATGATTTCGGTGGTCCAGATGCCGTTGCCCATCTGCGCTGCGATCGAGCCCAGTGACTGGCCGCATTTCTGCGCACCTTCGCCGGAATCACTGATGATTTCGACGATGTGTTCTTTCAGGATGAGGGGCTTCTTGGCGCCGGCGGGTGCCGGAGCTTTGCTGCTGGACTTCTTGGCCGGCTTCTCTTTGGTCGTTTGGTTCATGGTTTTTCCGTAGACGCTGGTAAGCGGGATTCAGGCAACCCGCACGCGGGCAAAATTGCGCTCTTTGGTGTCGATGCCGAACAAGGTGCTGTTGTCGGCGTCGCTGTAGGGCAGGGCGGCATCCCGGATGCCCAGATAGGCCTTCATGCCGCGCGCCGCCTTGCGGCCTGCGCCCATGGCTTCGATCACGGTGGCCGCACCGGTGACGATGTCGCCACCCGCAAAGACGCCGGCGATGGACGTCGCGAGCGTGTCGTCGGTGCCGATGTAGCCCCACTTGTTTAACTGGATCTTGGAGGTCTGGCCCATGATCGGATTGGCGTTGGTGCCGATGGCATAGACGATCAGATCGGCCTCGAAATCGAATTCGCTACCCTTCACCTGGACCGGCCGGCGCCGCCCGGAATCATCGGGCTCGCCGAGTTCCATGCGCACGCAGCGCATGCCGCGCACGCTGCCCTTGCCGTCATCGAGTACCGCCACCGGCGCCGTGAGCCAGTGGAATTCGGCACCTTCCTGCTCGGCGTGGTGCACTTCTTCGGCGCGCGCTGGCGCTTCCTTGTGCGAGCGCCGGTAAATGCAATAAACCTTCTCGGCGCCCAGACGCAGCGAAACACGCACCGCGTCCATCGCGGTGTTGCCGGCGCCCACCACGGCAACCCGTTTGCCGATCGGCAGCGGGGTGTCGAAGTTCGGAAAATCGCGCGCCCGCATCAGGTTGCAGCGCGTCAGCAACTCGTTGGCTGACAGCACGCCGTTGAGCGAATCGCCGGGGATATTGAGCATGGTCGGGTAGCCGGCACCGACACCGACGAACACCGCGTGATACCCCATCTCGTCAATCATCTGCTCGATCGTGAAGAGGCGCCCCACCAGCGTGTTGCATTCAAACTTGACGCCAAATTTCTTCAGGTTGTTGATCTCGGCGTCGATCACCTCATTGGGCAGGCGGAAGTCCGGAATGCCGTACTTCAAAACGCCGCCAGGCTGGTGAAAGGCTTCATACACTGTGACGTCGCAACCGGCCTTGGCCATGTCGGCGGCGCAGGCCATGCCGGCCGGGCCGGAGCCGACGATGCCGACCCGAAAGCGGTTCGGTTCGATGTGCGGAATATTGACCCAGCCCTCTTTGATGGCGGTGTCGCCCACAAAGCGCTCCAGGCGCCCGATGGCCACCGCTTCCAGCGAGTCGCCCACGGTGCAGACGCCTTCGCACTGGTTCTCCTGCGGGCAGACGCGCCCGCAGATCGACGGCAGCAAATTGGTATTGGTCAGAATGTCATAGGCGCCGCGAAGATTCTTTTCGCTGATCTTCTGGATGAAGCCCGGGATGTTGATGCCCACCGGGCAGCCTGAGATGCAGGGCTCGTCCGGGCACATCAGGCAGCGGTCGGATTCGCGCAGCGCTTCCTCGAGGTTGTAGCCACAGGCTACTTCCTCGAAATTGGTGGCGCGCACCTTGGCGTCCTGCTCGCGCATCGGTGTGCGTTCCTGCGGAATCGAGCGTATTGTCTTTTTCTTGGCCATCTGTTTGTCCTCTAGGGGCTATTCAAATTTGGGGTGGTTTGGCCATGCGGCAACTCTCGGACCAGCGTTCGTGCGCTTCTTTTTCGACCGTGGTGTAGCGCTGCAGGCGCAGCATCAGGTCATCAAAATCGACCAGGTGGCCATCAAAGTCGGGGCCGTCAACGCAGGCAAACTTGACTTCCTCGCCCACCTTGACGCGGCAGCCACCGCACATGCCGGTGCCGTCCACCATGATCGGATTGACACTCACCATGGTCTTGATCTTGGCCGCGCGGGTCGCGTCGGCGCACGCTTTCATCATGACCGGCGGGCCGATGGCAACGACCTCTTCAATGTCGTCGTGCTTGGCCAGCGCGACCTTGATGCCGTCGGTGATCATGCCCTTCATGCCGGCCGAGCCGTCGTTGGTGCACAGAATCAGTTCGTCGCAGCAGTCGCGGAACTTTTTCTCCCAGAACACCAGTTCCTTGTTGCGGAAACCCAGGATGGCAATGACGTAAGCGCCGGCCTCCTTGAAGCCGCGCGCCTGCGGAAAGATGGGCGCCACACCCAGACCGCCACCGACACACACCACCTTCTTGGCGTGGCTCATGGGGCTGGGAATGCCCATCGGGCCCACCATGCCGTACAGCGTGGTGCCGACCTTGCATTCCTGCTGCATCTGCCGCGTGGTCTTGCCAACGGCCTGGATCACCAGCGTGATGGTGCCCTTGTTGCGATCAAAATCGGCGATGGTGAGCGGGATGCGTTCGCCGTGTTCGTTGAGCATGACGATGACAAATTGGCCTGGTTTGGCGGCTTTGGCCATCATCGGATGGCGTACTTCAAGCAGGTAAGTGACATCCGAGAAGTCCTCTCGGGTCACGATCTCAAAATTGGACATTGATTTGGCCTTCTAGGTTGAGCTATCTGTTGACCCTTGGGCGGGCCCGGGCCAGTATCTTCGCGATAGTCAATGTGGGTTTTGATCCAAATCAAAGGGCCACCAGTGCGGCGCCCGTGTTAACCCGATGCCGTTGCGGCGATCCGGGGCTGACTACTTTGCGGCAGCGCTCTTGAGCACGCCGCGCACCAGGTTGCGGCTGTGCGCGCCAAAGTTGCCCAGCAGTTCGGTCACCATGGTGTCGAACCGCGCGCGCTTGGCGCTGTCCTGCCTGTCCAGTTCTGCCACCAGGTCGATGCCAGACTCCTTGACGCCAAAGTCAAAGCCGGGGTCTGAGACATAGGCTGCCGGCAGGGTGTCGACCAGAATCACGGTCAACTGACTGCCCAGCGCGTGCGACTGACGGGCTACCACGTCGCGCGGGTACAGGTCAGACCAGGGTGCATAGCTGCGGTCCTTGTCGCCGCTGCGCAGCGCTGTCTCATTGCCGGTCTCTGCCTTGGCTTGGGCCGCGTTATAGAGCATCTGGTTCTGGTATTTTTCCAGCGCCAGGTGGCGGTTTGAGAGCAGCACAATCATCTCGTCTTTCAGGCGCGAAAAACCGGCCATCGCCAGCAGGTTGATGCCAATCAGCTTGGCCGAGGCGTTGCCCGGCGACAGGCTGGCGTGGTAGGGCTGTGTCAGGTCCTGCACATAGTGCAAGGCCAGGCCGCTGAAGCGCCAGCCCCAGTAGGGGTGGCCGCTGCGAAAAGCCAGCGTGGCCAGCGTGCTGTACTGGTGCACACGCAGCAGTGGGAAGGTCTTCTTGACGAAGGGTGCGGCCAGGTAGATGACGCGGTCTTCGTGATAGAAGCCCATGTGAAAAGGTGCCTGCGTCGAGAAGTAGAGCGTCGGGTTGCCAAAGGGCAGTGCCTCGAAGCCGTACACCTTGCCCCACTCGGACGGGCTGTCCGACCACAGGTTGATGTCCAGCCCGTAGTCCGGCTCGTCGCAGGCCGAGGCCAGTACCGCCATCGGCGCGGCACTGTCACCCGCTTTGAGCGCGACAAAGCGCAATTTCGAGTTGGGTTGCTCTGGCAGCGAATCGACGGCGGAGTGGGCCAGCAGCGTCGCCGGGTCGGGCGCTGCGCTCCAGGGATCGGGTTGAACATAGAGCGCGAACCTGCTGTTGGGCGCGACGCGCAGTGCCATCAGGAAGGCCATGCGCCGCGCCGCATCGGATTGCGCCGGGTTTGCCTTGAACGCCAGTTGGGCCGGACGCGGCGGATAAAAGTCGAGGTGACTCTGCGCCCAGCTTTCGTGGCTCGCGAGCAAGTCCTGTAGCGCTTTTTCCTGGTCTTTCAGGAATGCTTCCAGCGGCTCCACCAACACCGGCTGGGCATTGACCACTTCCGGCATTTTTTCGAATGTACGGTAAGCCGCAAAGCTGTGGTTGCTCCAGGCCAGTGCGTTGTCGGCAGTCAGCCACAGCAGGGCAGCCAAAATCGAAGCAATGCGTTTCATGCGCGGATCTCCAGAACAACGTCTTGCCATCATAGCGAACTGACCTTGTCCCAATTAACCCATCCGTTGAAGTGGCTTTTTC
The DNA here is from genome assembly GCA_037132975.1 of Comamonadaceae bacterium. GTDB lineage: Bacteria > Pseudomonadota > Gammaproteobacteria > Burkholderiales > Burkholderiaceae_C > Rhodoferax. The sequence continues at coordinate 2,774 of JBAXOZ010000119.1, read as the reverse complement.
TGCCCACTGAGTTCCGGCAGCGGGCGAATGGGCTAAGTTTCGTCCGGTCTGTCGAAATCCAAACTGCAACAAGGAGTCATTCATGCTTGAGGTCAATAAAGTTCTTATCGCCAGTGCCTTTGTGTCGGCAGTGGCCTTGGTTGCCTGTGCCACCCAGCCACCGACCCCCGCCAACCCGATGAGTTTCTTTGTCACCAGCAGCAACCCTGGCAAGGGTGCCGATTTGGGTGGTCTGGCGGGTGCTGACGCCTATTGCGAGTCACTCGCCGCCAAGGCGGGCGCTGGCGGGCGGAACTGGAGGGCTTACCTGAGCACGACGGCCAGCCAGAGCACGCCGACCGTCAACGCGCGCGATCGCATCGGTGCCGGCCCCTGGCAAAACATCAAGGGAGAGGTCCTTGCCAGCAATGTGGAAGAGCTTCATGGCAGCAACAAGCTTGGCAAACTGACTTCATTGACCGAAAAGGGCGAGGTCATCAGCGGCCGCGGTGATGCCGTCAATCTGCATGACATTTTGACTGGATCGACTCCCGAGGGACGTGCGCTTGCCCCAGGCAAAGACAGTACCTGCGGCAACTGGACGCAAAGTGGCGAAGGCTCAGCCATCGTTGGTCACCATGACCGCACCGGCCTGGATGAATCGGCAGCGGCGAAGTCCTGGAACTCATCGCACGCGACGCGCGGCTGTGGTCTGGAGCAACTGAAGACGACAGGCGGCGCCGGGCTTCTTTACTGTTTTGCCGCGAAGTAGCTGGCCTCAATCCCTTGTCGGGTACCCAGTGATTTCCTGAATTGCCCGGTACAGCGGCTGCAACCGCTGGTACATGTGCAGATAGACGCGCTGGTACAACTGCTCGTAGGTGCGGGCGTGCTCCGGCTCAGGCATGAAGACCTGGCCGATGCGCGTCATCTGCGCGATGGCAGTCGCAAAGTCGGGCTGCAGTTTGAGGGCCACCGCCGCCAGAATAGCGGCGCCCAAGCCGCTGGTTTCAAACAGGTGAGGGCGCTCGCAGGGCAGGTTGAAGACGTTGGCGGTAATCTGCATAGCCGCATCGCTTTGCGAGCCGCCGCCCGACACCCGCACGCGCGTGATGGCTTGCCCGCTGCGCTTCTCGATGCGCTCCTTCGCTTCACGCAGGGCGTAGGTCAGGCCCTCCAGAATGGCGCGGTACAGGTGGGCGCGCGTGTGTACATCACCAAAGCCGATCACCGCGCCCTTGGCTTCGGGTCCGGGGATCTTGATGCCAGGATTCCAGAAGGGTTGCAGCATGAGGCCCTGCGCGCCCGGCGGCACGCTGTTGACCAGGGCGTCGAACAGGCTCTCGGGTGTGACGCCCTGCGCCCGCGCAAGCTGCTGTTCGTGCAGACCAAACTGTTCCTTGAACCAGCTCACCATCCAGAAGCCACGCGTGATCTGGATCTCGGTGCTGTAGTGATTCGGCACCGCGGCCTGGTAGGGCGGGATGAAGCGCGTGACCTCCAGATAGCGCGTTGTGGTGGTGTTGATGGTGGCTGTGGTGCCGTAAGACAGGCAGGCGATCTCTGGCGTCAGGCAGCCTGCGCCAATCACTTCGCAGGCTTTGTCAGCGGCACCAGAAATCACTGGCAAGCCCTGCGGCAGGCCGCTGTCCTGCGCCGCTTGGGCGCTGACTGTTCCGATGACGGCGCCAGCGGGAACCAGTTCGGGCAGCATCGCCGCCTTGATACGCAGCACTTGCCACTTCCAGTCGAAACTGCCGACCCAGCGGCCCTTTTTGTAATCAAAAGGGATGTAGCCGACCTGGGAGGCGACGGAGTCAACAAAACGGCCAGTGAAGCGGTAGTTGAGGTAGCCCGAGAGCAGCAGGAACTTGTCGGTCCTGGCCCAGATTTCGGGTTGCTGTTCGGCGATCCAGTTGCATTCGGCTTCGTGCTGAAAGAAGCGGATCGTCTCCAGCATGCCAATGGCGCGAAAACCCAGCTTCCACCACCAGGAGGGTTCGGGGATTTTGTCGGTACGACGCTGATCCAGCCAGACGATGGCCGGACGCAGCGGCTGGCCCTGCTTGTCGAGCACGATGGTGGTAGCGCGCTGGGTGGTGATGACAACGCCAGCGATGGCGCTCTTGGGCACCGGTGTCCTGGCCCACAGTTGCTGGCAGGCCTGACACAGGCTTTGCCAGAAGGCCTCGGGGTCGTTCTCCAGCCAGCCGGGCTGCGGTGACTGGTAGCTGTCGATAGCTACCTGGGCCTTGTCGACCAGATTGCCCTGCAGGTCAAACAGCAGGGCGCGTACGCTCTGGGTGCCGTTGTCAATGGCCAGCAGATAGGTCTTGCTCATAGTGCCTGGGTCGTGAAACTCAGGCCCTAGTGTGCCTCAAACTTTCTGCGGGCCGTCTGAACGGCTCAGGCGCTCAGAGTACTTTCGCGATGGACGCGCAAACGTGAGCTATGTTCTTGCTGTTCAGGGCGGCCACGCACATGCGGCCAGTGTCGGTGCCATAGACGCCAAACTCATTGCGCAGACGCACCATCTGGTCCTTGCTCAAGCCGGAATAGCTGAACATGCCGATCTGGCGTGTGATGAAACTCATGTCCTGTTTCACGCCGGCGGCCTTCAGGCCGTCAACCAGCATCTGGCGCATGGACTTGATGCGCACACGCATCTCGCCCAGCTCTTTTTCCCACAGGGCGCGCAGTTCCGGATTCGCCAGCACTGCCGCCACGATGGCGCCACCGTGTGTCGGCGGGTTGCTGTAGTTGGTGCGGATCACGATCTTGAGCTGGCTCAGCAC
>JBAXOZ010000118.1:0-8033 GCA_037132975.1 Comamonadaceae bacterium | reverse complement strand
ACCCTGCTCTTCATGGTGCTGGCCTGGTGGAGCAACAGGCGCACGCAGGCGTGGCGAGCTAGATAGACACATTGGATGGAGATACTGCAATGGACAGAGACAAGATTTTGCTGACGCCGGGACCGTTGACGACGACCTTGCGGACCAAGTTGGCGATGCTGCGCGATTGGGGTTCGTGGGACGCGGACTTCAATGCGGTCACGGCAAGCGTGCGTGCGTGCCTGCTGCGCATCATTCACGGTCAGGACAGCCACGTTGTGGTGCCCTTGCAAGGCAGCGGCACCTTCAGCGTCGAAGCCGCTGTGGCCACGCTGGTGCCGCGCGACGGCCATGTGCTGGTGCTTGACAACGGTGCGTATTGCAAACGCGCCGCGCGCCTGACCACGCTGATGGGGCGGCGTTGCACGGTTGTCGGTTTTGACGAGGCCACGCAGGTTGATCCGGCGGTGCTGGAGCAGCACTTGAAGAGCGACTCGTCTGTCACCCACGTGGTCATGATCCACTGCGAAACCGGTGCCGGCGTACTCAATCCGCTACAGGCAGTGTCCGACGTGTGCGCCGCCCACGGCAAGGGGCTGATCGTGGATGCCATGAGTTCCTTTGGCGCGCTTGCAATTGACGCCCGCACTACCCGCTTTGACGCGCTGATTGCGGCCAGCGGCAAGTGCCTGGAAGGCGTTCCCGGCATGGGCTTTGTGTTTATCCGCAAGGCGGTGCTCGACGCTTGTGCGGGCAACAGCCAATCGCTGGCGATGGACTTGCACGACCAGTACGTCTACATGGAAAAAACCACCCAGTGGCGCTTTACACCGCCCACGCACGTGGTGGTTGCCCTGCACGAAGCCATTGCCCAGTTCGAGGCCGAAGGCGGCCAGAGCGCGCGCCTGGCGCGCTACACCAGCAACTACCAGACGCTGATTACCGGCATGGCCAAGTTGGGGTTCAAGCCGTTTCTGGACCCGGCCATTCAGGCACCTTTCACGCCCCGGCCGACGCACGCTACAACTTCAAGACCTTCTACAACGCCGCACGTGCGCGCGGCTTCATTTTGTACCCCGGCAAGCTGACGCAAATTGAGACCTTCCGTGTAGGCTGCATCGGTGCCATTGGTCCCGATGAAATGGAGCAGGCGGTGCACGCCATGGCGCTGGCGCTGCAGGACGTGGGCATCACCTCGGCGGCACCGGCTGCATGAAGGGTAGGTGCGGCATGAAGCTGACGCTGTTTGACCTGGACCACACGCTGCTCGACGGCGACAGCGATGTCCTGTGGTGCGACTTTCTCATCGAGCAAGGGGTGCTGGATCGCCAGAGCCTTTCCAGTCGCAACGCCGACATGGAGACGCGTTACAAGGCGGGCACGGTCGGGATGGAAGAGTTCGCCAACTTTTATGTGGGAACGTTGGTCGGGCGTGGGCCGGACGATTGGGAGCCTATGCGCCGCGAGTTTCTGCAGTCAATGGTGGTGCCGCGCATTGGCCAGGCCGCCAAGGATCTGGTCAAGCAGCATCTGGATGCGGGCGACCTGGTGGTGATGACCACCGCGACCAACCGGTTCATCACCGAACTGACGGCTCAGTACTTTGGCATCGCCGATCTGATTGCCACCGAGCCGCAGTTGCACGACGGCTGTTTTACCGGGCGCACGGCTGGCACGTTGAACATGCGCGAGGGCAAGGTCGAGCGCTTGCATGCTTGGTTGGGCCAGGCGAAGCGCAGTCTTGCGGATTTCGAGAGCACGGCCTACAGCGACTCGATCAACGACCTGCCGCTGCTCTGTGCTGTGCAGCAGGCGGTGGCCGTCAACCCGGATGAGCGCTTGCGCTCCCATGCGCAGTCCAACGGGTGGCGCGTGATCCAGCTTGCACGCTGAAGCGCAGCGGCGGCGCTTCCAGCGCAGCTACTTGTGAGTTCGATGAGCCTCAAGCTCACGTCACCGCGTGCGTGGTGAGCGCGCCTGGAGGCAAGTATTCTGGTCGTCGAATGGCCCTGTGCCTCAACGTCGCGTCACTGCGAGGAGCGAAGCGACGCGGCAGTCCATCGCGGAGTACCGAATGCCGCACGTGGAATGGGCAGTAGGCCCGAGTCAGCAAGGGGAAAAGGTCCGAGTCAGCAAGGGGAAATAGGTCCAAGTCAGCAAGAGGTAGTAGGTCCAAGTCAGCAAGGGGCAGTGGGGTCGGATCACGATTCAGGACGAGGGTCTTGCCGGGGACCAACAACGCCGAACGAAATCGTGCTCTGACCCCAGGGCCCCGGTGGAGCCGGAGAAAGACATCTGCCGCCACCTGATGTGGCAAGGCTGGCGGACCGGGCATCCGTTCTCAGGCCCAAGCTCGCCGTCGCACGTTGCTGGCACGCCGGCATAGGTTCATCAACGCAGCGATTGGCACGCAGGCTCTGTGGCAACGGCGAATGGGGCCGCCGCCCGCACGTCCCATCCACCATCCCGCGGGCGTGGTGGGCGCGCCTGGAGGCAAATGCTCTGGGTCACTGGCCCTCCACGCGCCCCGTTTCAGGCACTTCGCTTTCGTCCTTCAAGCCAACGCCAGTTAATTGCAGCGTCCGGGAGCGTTGCAGCAGTTGATGCAGTTTGGCTGCGGCTGCCTCGCACGGCAAGCCTGCTGGTCGCACGTTGGAAATGCAGTTGCGCTGGGCGTCGTTGCAGCCGACGTGCGGGCCCCAGGTCAGGTAAATGCCCAGGCTGTCGGGCGAACTCAGGCCGGGGCGCTCCCCGATCAGCACCGCTACAGCCTTGGCCTGCAGCAGTTCGCCGACTTCATCGCCGATGGCCACGCGGCCCTGTTCGACCACTACCACCGGTCCGATGGACCACGGGAATTGCGCGTCGCCCTGCAGACGCGAGCCCAGGGCGGCAAGCAGTGGGGCAGCGTTCTTGTGGATGGCCAGCGCCGAAAGCCCATCGGCAACCACAAAGGCCACATCGCAGCGCGGTGAGTCTGCGTGGCTTGCCGCCCAATCCGTGAGCAGGTCGCGCGAGCGCTGATCGAGCTTGCGGCCCCGATCCGGGCGCTGCAAGTAGGTGGCGCGGTCGATTGCTGCACTGTGCGCTCGCAGCGTGGTCAAGCCCAGCGCCTCGAGGGAATCGGCCACGCCGAGCGCGTCCAGTGGCAGATGCACGGCGTCGCGCGCCTGGGCGTGCGCCAGTTGAAAATCCAAGTGGGCTGCAGTGGGCAAACTGTGTCCGGCGCGGCCCAGGGCGATTCGCGCATCGGTAAAGCGTTTGAGGCTGTTCCAGGGGGACGCAATCACCACCGGTTGCGGGTTCTTCATGGGCGCTCCAATTGGCTGCAGGCATCGACCAGCGCGGGCGGAAAATGGTTTACCAGCCGCGATTGGGTTCCGGGCGCGAACACCTCCATGCGCTGCAGCCAGGCCTCAAACTCGGGCGCTGCGCGCAGGCCCATGATCTGGCGCATGGCCAGGGCATCGTGGAACGACGTGCTCTGGTAGTTGAGCATGATGTCGTCGGCACCGGGAACACCCATGATGAAGTTGCAACCCGCCGCGCACAGCAGCGTCAGCAGTGCATCCATATCGTCCGAATCGGCTTCGGCGTGGTTGGTGTAGCACACGTCGCAGCCCATCGGCACGCCCAGCAGCTTGCCGCAAAAATGGTCTTCCAGTCCGGCGCGGATGATTTGCTTGCCGTTGTACAGGTACTCCGGCCCGATGAAGCCGACCACGGTATTGACCAGCAGCGGGTTGAACTCGCGCGCGACTGCATAGGCCCGGGCTTCGATGGTCTGTTGGTCGCAGCCATGATGGGCGCTGGCCGACAGCGCGCTGCCCTGTCCGGTCTCAAAGTACATCACGTGCTGGCCCCGCACGCCTTCTTCAAAGAGTGCGCCGCGCTGCAGCGCGAGTGCCGCTTGCTGTGCCTGACCCAGCAGTGCCAGGTCAATGCCGAAGCTGGTGTTGGTGGCTTGCGTGCCGCCGATGGACTGAAAAACCAGGTCCACCGGCGCACCGCGCTCCATCGCCTGCAGCGTATTGGTGACGTGCGTCAGCACGCACGACTGCGTCGGGATCAGGTAGCCCGCGATCACATCGTTGAGCATGTGCAGCAGGCGCACGACCTGGGGCACGTTGTCGGTGGCGGGGTTGATGCCGATCACGGCATCACCGCTGCCATGCAGCAGCCCATCGAGCAGACTTGCGGCAATGCCAGAGAGGTCGTCGGTCGGGTGGTTCGGTTGCAAGCGCGTGGCCAGGCGACCGGCCAAGCCCAGCGTGCCGCGAAAGCGCGTGACCACCTTGCACTTGCGCGCAATCAGCACCAGGTCCTGAAGACGGCACAGTTTGCTCACTGCAGCGACCATCTCGGGCGTCAACCCGGGGGCAAGCAGTTCCAGCGTGGCAGTGTCTGCTGCATCGCCGAGCAACCAGTTGCGAAAATCGCCCACCGTCAAGTGGCTGACCGGCGCGAATGCAGCCGCATCGTGCCGGTCCACAATCAAGCGCGTGACCTCATCGGTCTCGTAAGGAACGATGGCTTCATTCAGAAATGTGGAGAGTGACAGTTCCGCAAGGCACATTTGTGCTGCCACGCGCTCCTTGGCGTCTGCCGCCGCAACGCCCGCCAATTGATCGCCCGAGCGCAGCGGACTGGCCCGCGCCAATAGGGTACGCAGGTCTTCAAACTGGTAGCGTTGGGTGCCAATGCTGTGGTGGTAGCGCATGTTAGCGGTGTAAGTATTAACCGAGTTGTAGGGATCGAATGGCTCACCTCAAACCTTGCAGCCCGACTACCCGGTGACTTGAGTTTAGCTTGCACAAAGCCTACACCACGCGCCGATAGATTGGTGCCGGTAAATTGGCAACGTCTAGGCGCAGTCGGGCCCAAGCCCCTCTTGGAAAACGGTGATCCTTCAAATCAGCCAATGGTTCCCCCAAACTACTGCGCAAAAAAAATGACACCGCAGTGTCATCAATTGCGGTGCATCGCTGCAATCCGCACCCTTGGATATTGTTCTTGTCCCAGTCTTGTCAGCCTAATTACGCAAGCTTGAGCGCTTGCACAAGCCTTGCCCGTACCCTTATGCATCTAGCCGGCCAATGTGCCATCCGGTCACCCGCGATCTCAACCCGGGTGAGCGAGGCAGGCCACTGAAGAGCAACCTATCAGCCAGATCTCAGCTATCAGAACTTGTACTGAATACCAAAGTTCAAGGCAGTGGGGTTCTTGCCAGCAGCGGCTGCAGGGAAGTTGTCGGACTGTGTGTAGTAACCCTTGGCGTTCTTGCTGTTAGTGATAGTCGAATATGCACCGTACAAAGTCAGCGAGTTGTCCAGCACGTAATCCACTTCCACACCGGCCAGCGTCAGGTCATCTGCTGCACCACTGAAGGATTCGCTGGATGCGCCGTAGTTACCCTTGAAGACAATGGGGCCCATGGCATATGCGCCGGAAACCATCCAGTTGTTGGTCTTCTTGCCAGCGCCATTGTCAATAGTACTGAAAGCCATGCCCGTTTTCCAGGCACCCATTTGGGCACCCAGCGTGGCCTTGGTCGCCTGCAATGCATAGCCAGGAATGGACACCGCAGGAGCAGTCGCAATGGTTGGCTTGATCACATTGTCCTGGGACTGGGTTGCAAGACCAGCATTCCAGGTACCGTTGTTGTATTCAATCGATGCGCCGAACATGGCTTGGCTGAAGGCGGGAGCGGTGGAAGTCGCCACCGTGGCGGCCTCATCGGGGGAATAGGCGAACTTCACCACGATGTCGCTGAATTTCGGGCTGATGTACTCGACCAGATTGGTCTTGCGGGTATGAACCTGTCCAAACGCGCCGGTACCGGCAATGCCACCGGTAGGAACCACCGTCGCAGACGCACTTTGATTGGTTCCGCGACCGTGAATGATGGTTTCCATTGCTTCACCTTCACCCAGCATGATCTTGGCGGTGCCCTTCAGCTCCTTCAGAGGCATGTCATTGGTGCCAAAAATCAGGGTTCCCATGGAATTGCTCTTGAGCCCAACAAAGCTGTTGCGATTTGCCAGCGTCTTGCTCTGCGATGTGTCATCGGGCGCAAAACCCGTTTCCACCTGAAATATTCCGCTCAGGTCGCCACTGACCTGGCGCTCGCCTTTGATGCCAAAGTTAGACGAATAATTTTGCAAGGCGGTGCGATTGGTGGTGCCGTCACTATTGGCTTCCAGTGACATTTCGATGGTGCCGTACAGAATAACTGACGGTGCAGGAGTTGCTTGTGCAAATGTTGCGCCGGAGGCAGCCAGTGCTGCCAGAGCGATGACGCTTTTGGTGGAAATGAATCGCATGGTTGAAACTTTCTAAAGGGTTTAAGAACCGTAAGTGAATGGATTTCACTCGGCCTTTCACACGGTAGTTTCCAAATGTGTCAGTCTCTTGAAAAGAGAACACTCAGCGCTCGTGATGCGCCACCAGCTTCAAATTGGTGGTTTCATTGCAACGTCACACTTTTGTCATGTGACGTGCATCGACGGATGGCGTGCGATAGTGGGTGCGTTGCGCGTGTCATCAAATTGACACGTCTGTGTGAGGAAATGCTTCACGTTCAAGTGGCACAGAAGTCGTAGCCACCATGTTGAATCTCCACCACTCTCCTGATATGAAAACATCCACTCAATTGAAGTCTCCAGTGCTTGTAGTTGCATTGATCGCGGCGTTAGGCGGTTGCAGTGTTATGAGCAGCAAAACAGCCCCTGATCAGCCGACGGCATTTACGGTCGCATTGATTGGCGACGTACCCTACGGCACCTCACCAACGGATACCAGACAACTCGTTGCCCATCCACGTTTCATTGCGTCCATTAACGCCGATTCCGACGTTTCGCTGGTGGCACACATTGGCGACACCCACGCCGGCAAGCAGTACTGCACGCAGGAGTACAACAAGATCATTTTTGAACATTGGGCTTCGTTCAAGCTGCCTCTGGTTTATACCCCGGGTGACAACGAGTGGATGGACTGCCACAAAGCCAAGGAAGGCGGAGGAAGCTATAACAAGGCCACGGGCACCATCGATTACGTGGTTGATGCAAACGGCAAGTTCGTTGACTACGAAAAAGGCAACCCAATTGCCAACCTGGAGTTGGTCCGCTCGGTATTTTTTGCCAAGCCTGGAGTGACCTTGGGCGCACCGGTGCAAGTGCACTCACAGGCGGTGGAATTCAGTCCTTCTCACCCGACTGACAAGGCCTTCGTGGAAAACGTCTGGTGGGAAACGTCGGGTGTTTTGTTCGTTACCTTGAACATCCCTGGTGGCTCCAACAACGGAACCGATCCATGGTATGGAGCACCCACCATGAGTGCAGAGCAGCAAAACGAAGTGGCCGTGCGTTCAGCCGCTACGCTGCGCTGGATAGATGCCGCCTACAACCGCGCAACAACCAAGGGATACCTCGCCATGGTGATCCTGACCCAAGCCGACATGTGGGACGTTGACGAAGCCAAGACGGGTGCTGCGCACCTCAGCGGCTACAAACAGTACATCGACAAGATTGCCGAGGGAACCAAGGCCTACGGCATGCCGGTATTGATGGTCATGGGAGACTCCCACACTTACCGTTCTGACAACCCGCTGGTGAAAGGCGCGCCATGCGCCATTGAGGTTGAATCCGGCAAACCCGCAGTGGCCTGCTCGGACAGTCGCGCTGAGGCCATGCTCGCTGAACGAAAGAGTCCGACAGACGCCTTTCTGACGCAGGCCCATGGCTACAACGTACCCAACTTCCACCGTATCGTTGTCCATGGCGAGACCACTCCGCTGGAATGGCTCAAGCTGCGCATCGACCCGATGGCCAACCACAAGCATGACTTGGACGCGTTTGGACCGTTTAGCTGGAGGCGCATGCAACCGGCTTTGTAAAGCCGCAAAACAATGGCTAGAAGTTCAACCCCGCCACTAAAGGCGAGGGTTTAACTGACCCAGAGCCTCCCGCTTGATAGAAAGGCAACCGGTGATCAAGAGGGTGTTAGAGAAACTCAGGCGACTGCACGGTAACGACCACCGTCTTGCTGCCAAGTTC
>JBAXOZ010000117.1:0-8071 GCA_037132975.1 Comamonadaceae bacterium | reverse complement strand
TGGTCGATTACGGGTATCCTATTGATCGAATTCGCGACCACACTGCAGTCGTAGGTCTACTAGAAGGAACGACCGCAATCTGGCGGTCAATTTGAACTTCTGTATTTCCGGATGTGCTGCAGTGCAGGTCCTCGATTTTCTTCATTGCAGCCGGCAAGTTTCCCAGCGTGGGGGCATTCAAAGTTTGCCGTCATGCCTCATGGAACCGAATTGCATTGCGCCCGGCGTCCTTGGCCCGGTACATCGCTGCATCAGCCCGTTGAAGGACATCTGTCATGCTGGCCTCACTGCTCTTGAAGACGGCGACCCCCATGCTGGCAGAGCAGTGATGTTCGATGGTGACATTGGTCGCAGCGACCTGCGTGACGTTCAGCAGGTAGGGTTCCGACAAGCCGATGCGAATCTTCTCGGCAACCTCGCTGGTCTGCGAAGTGGCGACTGCCTTGTTGGCATCGAGTACGCCCAGTATGACGGCGAACTCATCACCCCCGGTACGCGCCACGGTGTCGATCTCGCGCACACAGGCTGAGATACGCCTTGCCGCCTCAATCAGCAGCAGATCGCCCACCGGGTGACCGTGCTTGTCGTTCAGAGGTTTGAAGTTGTCCAGATCAAGAGCGATCACTGCAATGTGGCAAGCACTGCGCCGACTCAGTGCCATCGCCTGATTCAGGCGGTCTTGGAGGAGCCGACGGTTAGCCAATTGAGTGAGCGGATCATGGAAAGCCATCACCAGTGTGAGGTGATGTCCCAGTGTCCACCATGTGAGCGCCCCCGCCATCAGGCTCAAGACAATGGCCGCAAGCAGCAGGCGCTGTTGTATGTCCCTGATCGAGCCAAAAATCTCTTCGGTGGGAATGGAAACGACGATACGCCAATCTGCAATCGGAATGCTTTTTGCCGTATTCATCACCTCCGTTCCGAGAGCATTGACGATGATGTAGGTGCCTTCATAACCATTGAGCATACGGTCCAGCGCAGGGATGAGGCCCTTGGCCGGGAGTGCTTCCATGACGCGTCTTTTGTCGGACGAGGTAACGACAAGCCGGTCCTTCGGTGAATTCACGGAATAGCCGCCCGTCTTGCCGTATTTGTTCTCCATGATCCCGTCCAGAAATCCGGGCTTGCTCAGGTCGGTTATCCCGGCCAGCGCACCTATCACCTTGCCTTGGCTATCCCGAATCGGCACCGTCATGGCGAAACTTGGTGCGCGTACCATCTTGCCAACAACAGGTTTGCCAACCGTTGCTTTACCGTCCTTGAGCGCAGAAGCAATGTGATCCCGGTCCAGGTAATTGACGCCGACCCGGGCTATGTGAGGAACTTCGGCAATGGCTGTGCCGTCAATCCGCGTGACAAAGACGCCTGTGTTGAAAAGGATTTGAAGAATGGGGCGCTGTTCAACATAAGCCTGAACGGAAGCTGGCTGGTTGAGCAAAGGCGCATCAATTTCACTGGCGAACTGTTCCAGCGCATTCATCCTTTCCCTGAATTCGACACCGACGTCCTCGGCAATGAACGAAGCAGTGGAGGACTGCTGCTCGCCCATCAGGCGCTGCGTCTCCTTACGCAAGACGTGGTTGAAGTAGCCCGTCAGCGACCAGATGCTGATCAAGAATAGGGTCAGTACGGTCAACGTAACCTTGGTCTTGGGCGAGCGCCACCGGGAGCTGGTCGAAATTAGATGCGTCATTGTGCCAATAGTGGATTCGATACTTGTTTCATCCCTCGGGCCCCACTGGTTTGCTCAGTGGGAGTGCTTTGACGTGTGACTGGGGTGACTTTAGCTCGCCATGAAACGTCGGTATGTGCGGCACCACACATCGAAACCAAAAAAGGGGAGCTTCGGCCCATTAGGATGGTCTTAGCTCTTGCGGGCCGCCGGAAGCAATGTCCGTTAACTGGCGGAAATTTGAACTTCTGTATTTCCGGACTCGCTGCAATCCGTGTTCAGAGCATTCTCCAGCCCTGCCATTCGCTCGATGCGGTCGGCTTCAGAGAATGCTCACTGTCTGTCACAGACTACCTGCGAGTGAGTGCTGCTGTGTTGGTCTTTTTTCATTTCAGGCAGGTCAATGCAAACTGAACTCCGGCCAACAGTTCATGACCCTTTAGCAGTTCGACGCAATGGGAATCTGCCGCTACTTTGCTAGCACAGTCATGGTGAAGTCGGGACTGGCGCCTGGCGGCACGGGGTTCCATGGCTGCCGGTAAGTGCCCCTGAGGTCCGATGAGCCGATTTTGGTGACTTTCAAGGTGACGATCTGCTTGCCCCCCGCGCCGGTCGTACCTGCTGGACTCGGGTCTGCCGCGTAATTGCTGCTAACGATCTCGAAGGTGTCGCCGGCGGTGAATGTCCATGCGAAGCCGGTCGTCGCGTTGGCTTTGAGGTTGACGATGATCGTGTCCCCAACCGCCGCGTCAATCGTGCTGGCGGTCAGTTCCACGGGCGTGATCTCGATAGTCTTCGGGGCTGCCGAACTCCCGCCGCAAGAAGCCAGCAAGGCTGCGGTCAGCAATGCCGTCAGAGCCAGCATCAACGGCAGGCCCGTCCTTTTGCCTATCAACATGTCCATGTCCTCGCCCCAAATCAGCGCAGTCTACCAGCGGCCGCTTACCAGTTCAAGCGCCAATCGAAAAGGGCTGTGGCCTAGCAGTTCCGCACCCATTTGACGGCCATTCAACTCTCTCGATGAACACCGGCGCTTCTCTGAGTGGGCCGTCGATGCGGTCAAGATGGTTGCTATGGATCGCTTGCCTGAAATGTATTGCAGCGATTGACGTTAGTGCGTCCCTTTTACAAAATACATATCGATCTGGCCTTTCCCTTTTGCATTCATTTTTCCCCTGTACTCGCAATCGAACTCGGTCTGGATCAGATCGTAGGTATAGGCCGAAACGTTTACGCGTCCAGCCTCACCTGCGCTCTCCATACGCGATGCGATGTTGACGGTATCGCCCCACACGTCAAACGCATACTTTCGCTTGCCCACGACACCGCTGACCACCGGTCCCGAATGAATCCCGACCCGAAGCGACCACTTGAAGGCTGCGGTTTGGTTTCTATGTGCCAGATAGTCGAGCATGCGAAGGCCGCAGTGCACGCATCTCTGCGCGTGATCAACGCAGGGCTTGGGCAAGCCGGCCGCCGCCATGTAGGCGTCGCCAATGGTCTTGATCTTTTCGACACCCAGTTCATCGCAGATGTCATCGAAAGCACCGAATATCTCGTTCAGCTCCGCCACCATCCGGTCCGCCGGCATAGCGGATGCCGTCTCGGTGAATCCGCTGAAGTCAGTAAACAACACGGACACCGATTCGTGCCTCGCGGAGCGCGCCACTCCGGTCGCTGACAACTCTTGCGCCAGCTCAGCCGGCAAAATGTTGAGCAGCAATCGCTCGGAGCGTTCGTGCTCGACGGCGACCTCACGTAGCGCCAGGAAGGCGCGTCGCAGGGCCAAGTCCATCTGATAGCAAATCAGCATGCCCCAAAGATTTGCGCCAAGGAGCGCTTCCGCATGCCGGAACATGGCGCTTTCGCTCAGCAGTCCGAGAGCGTGGACAAAGGCGAGGTAAATGGCCATGCCCATCAGTCCGGCGACTGTTGCTGCGGGAAAACGCAGACGCAACAGGCCGTAGATGCTGAACAAATGAATGACCATCAAGTAGAACCCGGACGCCTCCAGCAGCTGCGCAGGATACTGGTGCAAGACGCTGGCGACTCCCACCGACATCGCGCATGCCAGCGCGAGCATCACCCACTGATTGCGGCGTAGAAAAATCTGCGTATGAGTCAAGGCATAGCAGGCACCAATCGTGGCAAGAACCATGACAACGATTCCCGGCATATGCTCCTGCATGGACGGCGCTATCCGGTTGATCGCGGGCCAGACAAAGAACATCAGCGCGCCGGCGGAGGCGAGCGTGATTCGAACCGGTCGCAGGGATTTGCGCGCCTGTTCCTCGGCAAAGGACTGCTCCAACTCCGCATCTTTGAAGCGCAGCGTAAGACGATGCATGCGGGCGGTGTCGGCATTCATGCTGGTGCTCCAATGGAGAACGACAGAAGTCCGCATCCTACGCCTAGCCTGAACTTCAAGTACAGTTGCCGCAACTGAGGGGGAGCGCACTAGACTGCCATTGCGTTGTCTCGCACCCAAGCTATGAACCCACAGACCATTCTCACCAACTACGACAACGGCCAGCTCTGGGCTGAATCTCCAAGCAACGAAGCTGGCTTTGGCGTGCCTGCTGCATACCAAAGCTCGTTGACAGTCCGCGAACTTCGCATAGCACGTGGCGAGGTGCCCCGTGGTTTCAAGATTGGCTTTACCAACCGGAATATTTGGTCGCGCTACAACGTCTACGCGCCCATCTGGGGCACGGTGTACGACAGCACGTTGTCGTTCTGTGAGGGCCGCGGCACGATCTCACTCGCAAGAACCTGCCAACCACGCATCGAACCCGAGGCCGTATTCGGCATCAAGTCGACGGTTGTACCCAATGCGTCGTTTGATGATCTGTTCAATGCCATTGAGTGGGTTGCACCGGGCTTTGAGATCGTTCAATCGCATCTGCCAGACTGGAAGTTCAAAGCTTCTGATTCGGTGGCCGATGGGGGTCTGCATGCACATCTATTGGTCGGCCGCAGGGTTCCTATGGGCGCCCTTGCAGTCAGTGCCGGTGAACTTGACGACCTCCTGGCTGCGACACAAGTCAGTCTGAGGAGGGGCGATCAACTCATTGACACAGGGTTCGGCGCGAACGTGCTGGACAGCCCGCTTCGAGCCCTTCACCACTTCCTGCTGGAGCTTCGCCAGTGTCCAGGGGCTCCTGATCTGATGCCAGGTGATGTGGTCACAACCGGCACCTGGACTGACGCCTGGCCCGTTAAGCCGGGAGAATGCTGGACCGGCGCCTTCGGTATGCCACTGTCCCACTTGGAAGTTGAGCTTCGGTAGCTGTCCAAGGGATTCCCCCTTCTTCCAGCGCTATGGGTAAACTGCCCTGCATGCAAACCACCAAACCCTGGGACGCGCTGAGTGGGCAGTACCAATTGCAGCCCGGCACCTCGCCCGGCATCGTTGGTCAGCGACCCGTGTTGGGTGCTGGCAGGCTCGGTCGCTTGCTGCAGGGACAGAGTGGTGAGCAGGTGGGTCGCACGCTGAGCAGTGTCTTCACGCTCTGTGCCCATGCGCATCGGCGCTGCGCTGCGCTGGCGCTTGGTGCAGCGGAGTCGGCGCAGGCAGCACCCGAGCAGCCGTCGCCCGTGCTGCTGTACCTGGAGACAGCCCGTGATCATTTGCGCAGCATCGCGCTCGATTGGCCGCAGCGATTACCGGAACTCGGGATGGACGCGCAGCGCTTGGACTGGCTGCGCGCTTGTCCGCTGCCGCTGGCCTCAGCCCGACCTGTGACGGACGATGAAGTTGCGTGGCAGACGCTGGGCGCCTTGCGCAGTTGGCTGGAGACGGCAGTGCTCCAGCAGGACGCGCTTTCGTGGCTGCGGGACCGTCGCGAGCCCGATGCCCTGGCACAGTGGTGCCAGGCGCAGGCAGACAGACTGGTGCCGGCGCGCTGTCTGCTTGCCTGGCATCCAATCGCTCATGCTCTGCGACCGCCACTGCGCGCCTTGGATGTGCTGAGTGATGCCGCGCCGCTGCAGCAAGCAGGTCTGCGCGAACTCGGGCACGCCCTGGCGCAAGAGGGCGATTTTGCGCAACACCCGACCTGGCTGGGACAGCCTGCCGAGACCGGCGCCTGGACCCGGTTGCGCCATCGCCAGCAGGACATTGCGAGCAGTGCCTGGACGCGGATGAGCGCGCGCTGGCTGGAACTGGTGGAGCTTGCGGTAGTCGACCCGCAAAATGCAGGGCAGGGCGGCGCGCCACTGCTTGCCAGCGGCGCCCTGCATCTGGCTGAAGGCCAGGCGCTGGCCTGGTGCGAAATGGCGCGTGGCCTCTTGCTGCATTGGGTCAAGGTCGATGCTGCTGGTGCGGTGCAGGACTACTGTGTGCTGGCGCCGACAGAGTGGAATTTTCATCCGCAGGGTGCGTTAGCGCAGGCCGTGGCCGCTTTGCCGGCCGATGCGGTCACGACAGCGCGCACGCTGGCTGCGGCCTACGACCCCTGCGTGCTTTGCACGGTATAGACTGCGGTGAACAGAGAAGGCCAGAAACTCATGAAGCCGGAGACGAGATGACGCTCAATGTGCTGTGGTTGCAGGCCGGTGGCTGCGGTGGCTGCAGCATGTCCTTGCTGTGCGCCGATACTGTCAATTTTCCGGAATTGCTGCGTGGCAATGACATTCAGATGCTCTGGCACCCGGCGCTGTCTCTCGCAGGCGAGCAGGACATGCTTGATTTGTTGCAGGACTGCCTGACCGGTCGGGTGCAGCTGGACGCGCTGTGCATCGAAGGCGCCATACTGCGTGGCCCGCACGGCAGTGGACGCTTTCACGAACTCTCTGGCACGGATGTGCCCATGATGGAGTGGGTGCGCAAGCTCTCTGCGGTGGCGACCCACGTCGTCGCCGTCGGGAGTTGCGCTGCCTGGGGTGGCATCACAGCCTGTGGCAGCAACCCGGCCGATGCCTGCGGCCTGCAGTTCGAGGATGAGCGGCGTGGCGGTTTGCTGGGTGCGGAGTTCCGGGCTCGCGGCGGGCTGCCGGTGATCAACATTGCCGGTTGTCCAACGCATCCGGGCTGGGTCACTGACACCTTGATGGCGCTCTCCGCGGGCTTGCTGGGTGAGTGCGATCTGGACCCGCTGGGCCGGCCCCGCTTTTACGCGGACGAACTGGTGCACCACGGCTGCACCCGCAACGAGTACTACGAATACAAGGCCAGCGCGGCCAAGCCATCGGACCTGGGCTGCACCATGGAGAACATGGGTTGCAAAGGCACGCAGGCGCACGCCGACTGCAACACGCGTTTGTGGAACGGCTACGGCTCCTGTACCCGCGCTGGCTACGCCTGCATCAGCTGCACCGAGCCCGGCTTTCAGAGCCCGGGGCACGCTTTTCATCTGACACCCAAGCTCGCTGGCATTCCCATTGGGCTGCCGATCGACATGCCCAAAGCCTGGTTTGTGGCACTGACTTCGCTGTCCAAGAGTGCCACGCCCAAGCGCGTCAAGAAGAACTCGCACAGTGACCATGTGGCGGTACCGCCGGTGTCACGCAAAACGGGGCTGCGCTAGGCGCGGAGGCAAGTATGAGTCGATTAGTTCTTGGACCCTTCAACCGTGTCGAAGGCGACCTCGAAGTCCAGCTCGAAGTGCAGGATGGCCGGGTCACCGAGGCACGCGTGAAAGCGCCGATGTTCCGTGGCTTTGAGACCATGCTGCTGGGGCGCGACCCGGTGGACGCGCTGACCATCGCACCGCGCATCTGTGGCATCTGCTCGGTGTCGCAGTCGGTGGCCGCCGCCAAAGCATTGGCCGACGCGTCGGGCGTGGAGGTGCCGGCCAACGGACTGCACGCGACCAACCTGATGCTGGCTTGCGAAAACCTGGCCGATCACCTGACGCATTTCTATGTCTTCTTCATGCCCGACTTCACGCGCGAGGTGTACGCGGGTCGGCGCTGGTTTGCGCTAGCGCAGCGCCGCTTTGCTGCGGTGGTCGGTGGCACTTCGGGCCTCAGCTTGAACAGCGGCGCGGCGCTGGCAGCGCGGGCCCGCTGGATGGAACTGCTGGGTGCGCTCGGTGGCAAGTGGCCGCATACCGGGGCGATTCTGCCGGGTGGTACTTCGCGTGCCATCGAGTCGACCGAGCGCGTGCGCCTGCTCTCGCGCCTGCGCGAGATGCGGGCCTTTCTGGAGCAGACCCTGTTCGGCACGACGCTGGAAGAGGTGGCGGCGCTGGACAGCCTGGCCGCGCTGCAGGCCTGGCACACGCGCGCCGCTGGCAGCGACATGGCCTTCTTCATGGACATCGCTGCCGACACCGGTCTGGCTACGCTCGGGCTCGGGCCGGGGCGCTACCTCAGCTACGGCGCCTACGCGCAACCGGGCAGCGGCCACGCGCTGGCGCAGGGGGTGTGGGACGCATCGCTGCAGCGGTGCCTGAA